>CABMOR010000016.1 GCA_902388225.1 uncultured Oscillospiraceae bacterium
CCCATTGACTTTGCTCCTATTCATAATTATATCCAAGGTCAAACGCCTTTAAGTTAACTTCCAAAAATTTTTCCGGAACAGTGGCCTCTATTGCCTTTGTCCAAACATCCTTTTCTATGTCGGTAAGCCTTGCGCAAACGCCGAGAAGTACGAGATTAACGGCCTTTGCTGTGCCGGCGGTTTCGGCAAGGGAAAGAGCGTCCAAAGCCTTGACTGTTACGCCGGCATTTTTAATGTCGGAAATAATGCTGTCGGGATATTGCACGTTTCCGGTGATTACCGGCATGGGATCTATTTTTTGTGTGTTTGTAATGACCGTTCCGTCTTTTTTTAGGTAGGGAAGCCATCTTCCGGCCTCCAACTGTTCAAAGGAGATTATTATATCGGCCTCTCCAAGCTCTATAACGGGAGAATAAACCTTTTGGCCGTATTTAACGTATGTGACAACCGAACCGCCTCTCTGGCTCATTCCGTGAACCTCAGACACCTTTACGTCATAGCCCTTGTCACAAAGCACCTTTCCCAGAAGGCGGCTGGAAAGCAGGGTTCCCTGACCGCCCACTCCGACGATCATAATGCTCTTAACTGACATTATTTTTCCCCTCCGTTCTTTTGGATGGCGTCAAACTTGCAGAGCTGAGAGCAGACATCACAGCCCACGCATAGGGTGGGGTCGATGTGTGCCTTGCCGTCTCTCATGCTTATGCATGGACATCCGATTTGCATACAGGCCTTGCAGCCCTTGCATTTATCCTCGTTTACAAAAAGAGGGGGAGAATGCTTGACATATTTGAGCAGGGCGCAGGGACGGCGGCTTATTATCAGGGAAGGCTCGGATTTGGCCAGCTCTTGGGCAATAACATTCCTGCTGTTTTCAAGGTCGTTGGGGTCGATAACACGAACATTGTTAATTCCGACTGCGCGGGCAAGGGCCTCCAGGTCTACCGCCACGGTGGCATCGCCCTTTAAGGTTTTGCCTGTAGTGGGGTTCTGCTGGTGACCGGTCATGCCGGTAATGCTGTTGTCAAGAACAATGACGGTGGAAATACCCTTGTTATATGCGATATTTATAAGACCGGTGATTCCCGAATGTATAAAGGTGGAATCGCCGATGACAGCAACCGATTTGGATGCGGTGGAGTCGTCATTTGCCTTGTTGAATCCGTGAAGGGAAGATACGCTGGCACCCATGCACACGCAGGTGTCAAGCTGACCGAGAGGCTCAAGCGCCCCCAGGGTATAGCATCCGATGTCACCGCTTACATATACTTTGAGTTTTTTGAGGGCATAGTAAAGTCCTCGGTGGGGGCATCCGGGACAAAGCACCGGAGGACGAACCGGAATGTCGGCGCCCAGCGAAATGCTTTCGTTTCTTTCCGAAAGAATGGCTTCTTTGACAATTCTTTGGGAATATTCGCCGCAAAGGGAGAAAATGTCCTTTCCGCAAACCTGAAGTCCAAGCATTTTACAGCGTTCTTCAATGACCGGGTCAAGCTCCTCAACCACATAAAGCTTTTTAACCTTTTTGGCAAAGTCAAGAATCAGTTTGTCGGGAAGGGGATTTGTCAGACCGAGCTTTAAAACGCTGGCCTTTTCTCCCAACGCTTCCTTGACATATTCATAGGAAATTCCGGATGTAATAACACCGATTTCGGCGTCGGCCATTTCAATCCGATTAAGGGGACAGTCATATCCGTATTCGGCCAGATCCTTCATACGCTTTTCAACAAAAACATGGCGTCCTTTGGCCATTGCCGGCATCATAACGTTTTTCTGAATGTTTTTGGTGTAGGGTCTTGCTTTCGGAACCTGTCTTTCGCAAAGCTCAACAAGACTTCTTGAGTGTGCCACACGGGTGGTAAGTCGTAGAATGACCGGTGTGTCGAATTTTTCGGAAATTTCAAAGGCATATTTGACAAAATCACGGCATTCGGAAGAATCCGACGGCTCGACCACCGGAACCTTGGCTGCAATGGCGTGGCGGCGGGTGTCCTGCTCATTTTGGGAGCTGAACATACCGGGATCGTCGGCAACACCCACTACGAGACCGCCGTTAACACCTATGTAAGATGCGGTGTATAAAGGGTCGGCGGCAACGTTGAGTCCCACGTGCTTCATGGCACAAAAAGCTCTTTTCCCCGCAAATGAGGCACCTATTGCCACCTCGGCAGCCACCTTTTCGTTGGGAGCCCATTCGGTATATATTTCGTCATATTTAGCCGCTTCCTCGGTTATCTCGGTGCTGGGGGTTCCGGGATAGCTTGAAACTATTTTACAGCCGGCTTCATAAAGTCCCCGGGCAACCGCACCGTTTCCGATGAGAAGTTCTTTCATAATATCCTTCCTTCTGAGTTATTTCGGTATAATTCTACTCTTTTTTGCCTCTCAAGTCAACCACTCGCACGGCTTTTCCCTGAAATCTCTCGATGGTTTTGGGCTGGACAAGAGAGACCTTTGCGTCAAGACCGAGCACAGACTTGAGGTTGTTTTTTATTTTATTGTGGAGCTTTTCAAGACCCGAAAAGCTTTCGAGAATACTTCCGTCCACAAGCTCAACTCTAACTTCAAGGGTGTCGGCAAAGCCCTCTCTGCGAACCACAAGCTGATAATGAGGGCTGACCTCATCCATGCCGACCAGCACGCTCTCGACCTGGGAGGGGAAGACATTTACCCCTCGGATTTTGAGCATGTCGTCACTGCGCCCCTTGACCTTGGCCATGCGGGCGGTTGTTCGGCCGCATTTGCAGGGCTGGTATGTAATTTCCGAAATGTCCTTGGTGCGGTATCTGAGAAGGGGAATACCTTCTTTTATAAGGGTTGTGACCACAATTTCGCCGGTCTGACCTTCTCCCATGGGTTCGAGGGTGTCCTTATTTATCACCTCAAAAAGGAACATATCTTCGTTAATGTGCTGACCGACCCGTTCCCTGCATTCGCCCGAAAGTCCGGGACCCATAAGCTCGGACAGACCGTAGTTGTCGGTCACGAACATTCCCCAATTTTTCTCAATCTGATCCCGCATTTCGGGAGTGCAGCCTTCGCTTCCCAAAAGGCCGAGGGAAAGATGATATTCACTCATGGGAAATTCCAGCTCCTTGGCCGACTCCGAAAGATAGAGGGCATAGGAGGGGGTGGCGACCAGGGCGGTCGTCCCGAAATCACGCATAAACATAAGCTGTTTTTGGGTGTTGCCGGATGATGTGGGAACAACCGATGCGCCGATCTTTTCAAGCCCGTAATGAAGTCCGAGAGCTCCTGTAAACATACCGTAGCCGAAGCATATCTGAACGATATCGTCGGAGGTGGCCCCCGCGGCGGTAACTATTCTTGCAATGGCCTCGGCCCAGTTTGCAATGTCGTTTTTTGTGTATCCAACCACGGTGGGCTTTCCGGTGGTTCCCGAAGAGGCATGTATGCGAACAATATCTCTTTGGGGAACGGCAAAAAGGCCAAAAGGATAATTGTCCCTAAGATCGGTTTTGGTCGTGTAGGGAATATATTGAATGTCTTTAAGGCTTTTAATCCTGTCGCCCGAAATTCCAAGCGGGGTCAGGCGATCATGATAAAACTTGACATTGTTTATACAATAATCCACCGTCCATTTAAGCCGTTCGAGCTGCAAAGCCTCAATATCGGGCCGTTTCATTGTTTCGATTTCTTTGTTCCAGATATTCGACATCAGAATTTCCTCCAAAATCAGGCTTTAACTGCTTCTGCTTCTTCGTCAGAATGCTCTACCTGACCGTTATAAAAATTATCAATATTGCATTTTTTGAGATTTTCGGGAGTCAAAAGACTTACCACATAGCAGACGATAAGAGATACTACCATGGCAATGCAGGCGAAAAGGGGACCTTTCCCGGCAAGATCGGAGACGGTTGCGAGAATTCCCTGAGATTCTTTTGGATTGCCAAGAGCAAGCATTATACATTTCGAGAGTGCCGGAACAACGGCAATAACAAATCCCGAAATAATGGCCGACCAGGCTCCCTTGCGGTTGATTTTCTTGGAATAAAGGGCAAGAATGTAGGGGGCTATGAAGGAACCGGAAATAATGCCCCAGGAATAGCTCATCATATCTAGTATGGGAGTGTCGGTGTTGGCCACCACGAAGGAACACACCACAAACAGGAAACATACGACCTTTATGAGAAGCTTGAGCTTTTTATCGCTCATGTTTTTATTGAATTTTTCCTTGACAATATCCATGGACAAGATCGAACCGGCGGTCAGAGAAATGGATGAAAGGGTGGAAACCGATGCAGAAATAAGCAGTACCAGTATTACTCCCAGAAGCACCGACGGAAGGGAAGCGATTTTAAGCATGTTGGGAATGATATAATCCTGTCCGCCTTCGGGCATCTTATTGAAAAACATGTGAGAGAGGCTTCCGATAAAATATCCGCCGCCCGATACAAGAAGGGCGAAAAATGTCGAAATGACAATGCCTTTTTTTGCCTGGTCGTCGCTTTTAATACCGAAATATTTCTGAACCATTTGAGGAAGTCCCCAGGTGCCGAAGCTGGTCATGAGAACGGTGGCCATAAGCGAGACCCACTGGGAAGATGTAAGGCTGGGCAGTCCTCCGTTTTTGGAAAATTCGGAGATTCCTTTTACCCCTCCGACGGCCTCGCAGCGCACGACAAAGAATATCATAAGAGATACACCAAACATCATGATAATTCCCTGAATAAAATCTGCTCTCGCCTGAGCCATGTATCCGCCGAAAACCAAAAGCAGAGCGGCAACCACCGCAATGATTATCATACAGGTCATTTCGGGAATGTCAAGCACCACATTACAGACGCTTGCGAGACCCTTGTAAACAGAGGCGGAATAGGGAATGAGAAAAACAAACATGATGACCGAGGCAAAGGTGCGCATGGCCGGAGAATTATATCTTGATTGGAAAAACTGAGGCATGGACTTTATCTTGAGGCGGAAGGAGACGTCACGGGTGCGCCGGGCAAGAAGCTTCCATGCAAGATAGGAGCCGAAGACGGCATTGCCAAGACCGGCAAGAATACCGAAAAGCCCGAAATTCCATCCGGTCGCTCCGGCATAACCCACAAACATGACAGCCGAAAAATAGGCTGTCCCGTAGCTGAGCGCCGAAAGCCATGCTCCGGCGGTGCGTCCGCCAACCGTAAGATCGGAGGCGCGGTTGACTCTTTTGGAGTAAATCACCGACACGGCGGCCATAAACAGCACATATACCGCAATGGTGATGATAATAACGACATGTTCACCCATAATACTCACCCATCAATATTATTACTTTAACAAGTAAAAGCTTTAAAACGCCTATACATTAAAGCTTTTATACATTAAAGCGATGAACATTATACACCATTGCTATCTTTCAGTCAAGATCTTTTGTTTAAAACCGTGAAAATTACATTCGGTTCAATAAAATCAGACATAAACATATTCCCCGGCAGGGAAGGAGGATATTTTTTTAACCGAGTACTGAAGTATTTCAAGGGCATCGACCAATGTGACGCTGCCGCTGTTATCTACGTCGCCGGATTTAAGCTGAAGGTCGCTCAGGGTAATAAGAGCTACCGAATATCTCATGGCATATAGGGCGTCAACGGCATTTGATTTGTTATCAAAGTTTATGTCTCCGCACATGAGCCGTATGGACGCTTTTGCGGACACAAGAACCCTGTCGGAGGGCATTGTGAAAGAATAATTTCCGCC
This sequence comes from uncultured Oscillospiraceae bacterium, assembly GCA_902388225.1. GTDB lineage: Bacteria > Bacillota > Clostridia > Oscillospirales > Acutalibacteraceae > UMGS1484. The sequence continues at coordinate 5,704 of CABMOR010000016.1, forward strand.
GGAGCCGTTCACAGCCACACTCTGACCGTATTCGGTTCCGATTTTTTTAACCGATACCGAGCTTATGCTTCCCGCTCCTGTCGTGACCGAAGCCGAGAAGGAAACGGTTTCTCCGGGTTTATAATAGCTTTTCGAAAGGTCGATAACGACATTACTATCGGTATTGTTCTCAACCGCTTCATATACATTTCCGTCCCATCCCTTAAGGGTACGGATGTAGTCGGCGAGTTTTTCACCCAATATTTTGTGATACTTTTGAAGGGCGTGTCCTGCGGGAGCACCGTTGCTTGTATCATAATTAAGATATTTGTATACATTTGTCACCCCGTAATTTGACTCTGCCCGGTCGATTGCCTGCTGAACATATCCGTACCAATCGGAATATCCTCCGCAGAGCGACAGTACGCAAATTATCGTTGCGTTGGGATTGCGGTGTCTTATTTGGGAAAGAAGATGAGCCAACCACATGATATAATTGTCCGACCCGGCTCCCGAATCGTGATCGTTGTCGCCAAGATGAACTATTACCACATCCGAACCGCTTCCAAAATCATAATCTTCGCTGATTCCGTTCCAGCGATCCTTCATAAGGTAGGTGTCAACCATAGAGCCTTCGGCATAATTAGGTGTGACGGTTGACCCGCTTCGCGCACAGAGAGAATAATCGGCCGAAAGAGCCTCGGCACAGTAGGCACCGAAGGAGAGGGTGGCGTCCTGCTGATCCCAGACATAATCTCCGCCTCCGCTGGCAAGGTTGCCGAATCCGGTGGCATTGGAGTCGCCAACAATTTCAATCTTTCTGGGAGATTCGGCAGGGGGGTCGCAAAAATATCCGTCGGTGGAAAGTCCCGAAAGATAGATGTTTGACGAACGGACAAGCTCGCCTCTTTTGAGCAGGGTGACCGTATGAATGCCCTCTTCAAGACCCGAAACAACTGTGTAGGTTTTTTGACCGTCTGAAAGATTTATGTGGGGACATCTCTGATTATATGCGACCCTTTCGGCGGAATAATCGGATGCGTCTGTGTTGAAATAATATTGATTGCTGTTTTGGTCGGTGTATATGTTTAATACGCCGCTTGTTCCTTCGGCGGTCATGACAGCCTTTAGCTCGGTACCGTAAAATCTCACCGAATATCCGCTGGCCGACCAACTGAGCCGAAGATAGGTGTCGTCATAGTATCCTCTTCCCTTTACTCTGACAAGTTCTCGATCGGATGTCTGGGACATGGAAAGAGAATCTTTTAAGGCAGTGTCTGCAGAAACTGCCAAGGTCGAAAAACATGAACAAAAAACTATTGCGATAGACAAAAAAGCTATAATTGTTTTTTTCATTCTACTTTATCCTATAAATTTCTTTCTAAATATTTATTATAGTACAAATGACAACAAAAGTAAACAAAAAAATAAAAATATTTCAATTAACATTGTAAAAAAGCGAAAATTGAAAAAATATCGAAATTTTTATCATTTAGTAATGTGACCGGTTGTTTTGACCCTCGAAGAATGTACGGAAACGACAGCATCAGAAACCGCAAATTCTTCATTGCAGTGCATAACGAGAAGGAAGTAAACAAAAAAATCCACCCCTTGCGGAATGGATAAATGACGAGACATCAAAACGATATACAAAGCACCCTGAAACACACCACAGAAATCCGGGCGCTTATTCTTACCCCAACAGCACATCGGTAACAAGCATTACACAAAAACCGACAAGCAACGCGTAGGTCGCACCCCGCTCGCTTCCGTGCGCATGGGTTTCGGGTATCATTTCGTCACTGATGACATAGAGCATCGTACCGCCGGCAAATGCAAGCGCAAAAGGCAAAATTGCGGTGGAAATGCTGACGGCAAAATATCCGACAAGTGTTCCTACAACCTCAACAAGTCCCGTAATCATGGCAAGCAAGAAGGTCTTACGAGGGGGGATGCCTGCCGAAAGCATAGGTGCTATGATTACCATGCCTTCAGGAATGTTCTGCAGAGCAATACCACCTGCAATGATAAGAGCCTGCGTCGCATCTCCCGAGCCAAAGCCTACACCTGCGGCGATTCCTTCGGGTAGATTGTGTATGGCAATCGCCAAAACAAACAGAAGCACACGGCTTAAGTTTGCATTGTTATGCGATTCGGGTTCGTTACCCACGAATTTATGTAAATGCGGCACCAACTTGTCGATAAGATTTAAACAGACAGCCCCCACAAAAATGCCGGCAACCGTGATAAGTATCCCATATTTCCCGCCGTACTCAAGAGACGGAATAATCAGTCCAAGCACAGCCGCAGCAAGCATCACACCTGCGGCAAAGGCCAGAACGATATCCGAGAATTTATGTGATATGTTTTTGAAAGAAAAACCAATTATAGCTCCGATAACGGTAGCGCCGCCCACACCAATGGCGGTTAGTAATACAATATCCATAATTTATCCTCCCCTATATACCGACAAATTTGTTTCATCAACAATTTCATCTATCCCATACGACAGCCTGACCTTTTCAGACAAAGCTTGCCGTTCATTTGTGTTTATTTGTTCCAAATCGGAAAACAATTTGAGATGTTTACAAGTCTTACCCTTATAAGAGACAAATATAATGTATCATGATTTCGGGTATATGTCAATAATGCTCGACGAGGTTATTGACATATGCCTGAAAAATGTGCTATAATGTTAAAATAACCGATAAGGAGATGTTTCCATTGTCAAGACCTACAAAATGTCGCAGAGTGTGCCGGTTTCCCGAAACGCTCGGATTCTCTGCCGCGGGAGAGACAATGGGCGCCCCCGTCATTTTGACAGTAGATGAATATGAGACAATACGCCTGATTGACAAGGAAGGACTAAGTCAGGAGGAATGCGGAACACAGCTTGGCGTTGGAAGAACAACGGCACAAAAAATATACGAAACTGCAAGAAGAAAAATAGCCGATGCTTTGGTTCTCGGACTCTCCCTTAAGATAGAGGGAGGAGATTTTTATCTTTGCAACGGGAATTCGGAATTCTGCTATAAAACAGATTGCAACAAACGGCAGCAAAGAAACGACTGCAAAATAGAAAAAGGAGGGAATATTACGAGAATTGCAGTGACTTACGATAATGGTGACATATATCAGCACTTCGGTCATACACAACAGTTTAAGATTTATGACGTGCAAGACGGCAAGGTAAAAGAAAGCCGTGTTGTTGACACAAACGGCCGGGGACACGGTGCGCTTGCCGAAGTTCTCCATACTTTGAATACGGATATTTTGATATGTGGCGGTATAGGCGGCGGTGCACAGACGGCACTTGCATCTTTAGGTATAAAGCTTTACGGCGGTGTTTTGGGCAACGCAGATGCGGCAGTTGAATCATTTCTTTTGAATAGCCTTGACTACAATCCTGATGTTTGTTGCAATCATCAGCAACACGGCGGCGATGCTCGCACCTGCGGCAATCATGGATGCGGAAAAGGACATTGCGGCAATCATTAAGAAGTGTGATAACATCAAAGCATATCTCAATATTCCCGCCGCTGTTGCGGACTCATTACTCAAAGGCTTAAATTTAAGTGAAAACAAAAAAAGAAAGAGGTAAATACTATGGCAAAATGGAAATGTACGGTTTGCGGTTATATTCACGAAGGGGACCAAGCACCCGAAAAATGTCCTGTCTGCAAGCAACCCAAAGAAAAGTTCATAAAAGTCGAAGAGGCTCAAAGGAGCCCCTATGCCGGAACAAAGACCGAAAAGAATCTTTGGGAAGCATTTGCCGGTGAATCTCAGGCAAGAAACAAGTATACATACTTTGCAAGTGTGGCCAAGAAGGCTGGCTACGAGCAGATTGCAGCGCTTTTCCTTCAGACGGCAGAAAATGAAAAAGAACATGCAAAGCTGTGGTTCAAGGCTTTAGGCGAGCTTGGCGACACTGCAGAGAACCTGCTCCATGCCGCCGAGGGGGAGAATGCAGAGTGGACCGACATGTACGACAGAATGGCAAGAGATGCCGAGGAAGAAGGCTTTACAGAGCTTGCCGCACAGTTCCGCGGTGTAGCGGCTATTGAAAAAGCCCACGAGGAAAGATACCGTGCTCTTCTTAAGAATGTTGAAACCAAGTCAGTATTTGAAAAATCCGGCGTAACCGTTTGGGAATGCCGTAACTGCGGACACATTGTTGTGGGTACCAAGGCACCCGAAGTTTGCCCCGTTTGCAAACATCCCAAGGCCTATTTTGAAGTCAGAAAAGAAAACTATTGATTTTAGGAGGAACAATCAAAATGAATGCAAAGGTACATGCACTTATCAATCAGCAGATCAATAAGGAGTTCTACTCCGCATATCTCTATCTCGATTTCTCAAATTATTTTGAGGATGCGGGACTTGACGGCTTTGCCAACTGGTACAAGATTCAAGCGCAGGAGGAGCGTGACCACGCTATGCTCTTTTATCAGTATCTGCAGAATGAAAATCAGAAGGTAACTTTAGAAGCCATTGACAAACCGGACAAGAAGTTTTCTTGCCATATGGATGTTCTGAAGGCAGGACTTGAACACGAGAAGTATGTAACCTCTCTTATTAACAACATTTATGCCGAGGCGTACGAAGCAAAGGATTTTCGCACAATGCAGTTCCTCGACTGGTTCGTAAAGGAACAGGGCGAAGAGGAAACCAATGCGAATGATTTGATTTCTAAAATGGAACTCTTTGGCTCCGACCCCAAGAGCCTTTATATGCTCAATCAGGAACTCGCGGCAAGAGTATATTCCGCACCCTCCCTGACTCTTTGATTTCTACATGAAAAAATAAGCAAATACAGTAAAGGACGGCAGCACTAAAATGTGTTGCCGTCCTTTATGCTGTGTATAATCAATGATAGCAATTTCTGTGATTTTGTTACCTGTAAGAAAAGGGCAAGAAAAAGAGAGAAGCAAAAACCTCCCTCGATTTTCTTGCCCTTCGCACTGCTCGAATGTACTTTATGTTACTGTCCTTTAGAACACTCGGCGTTTGCCGTGGGGCTTGATTTTTTTGTCATGGAAATACCGTGCAAATTATGCAAGGAATAATGCTATCTGTTTTCAACAAGGAAGCTTTCAATCTTTCCTACAGCCTTCTGGAGAATGAGCAAGGCGTCGTTGACGGTTACATCTCCGCTTGCGTCCACATCGCCTGCATCAAGCTGACCGTCAATAGGCTGAATTTTGCCGACGCTTATCTGAAGAGCGGTGAGAGCGTCATCTACCGTTACGCTTCCGTTATTGTCAAGGTCGCCGTATACAACGGTTTTTTCATCGGCATGAATCATAACCGAGCCCTCGGGCATGGTGAAAGAAAAAACCTTGTCTTCGCTAACGCTGAAGGAAATATTGGTTCCGTAGGAAGTAACCGAAACGGTTTCCGGATCGGCGTTTTTGGGAAGGGTAAAGCTGACGGTTTCGCCTTGAGAAGCATAGCTTGTAGAGGGAACAATGTTGATGTTTTCCATGGTCGGGTCGGAATAAACCTCTCTTGCGGCACCCTGCCAACCGGTCACTTCTCTGATCTTTTCGACAATTTCCTGGGCGGCGTTATAGTGGGTTTTGTTGGAGGGATGTCCGGCGGGAGCCTTGTTGTCATAGGAATTGAGAGATACAAAACAAATGCGGTCTTCGCCGTTTGCCTTTGCATTTTCAACTGCAGTGTCCATAACGTTACGCCAGTCAAGATATCCGCACATGGAGAAGGTGACGATTATATAGGCGCTTGGGTTGGCAGATCTTATCTGACCGATAAAATCCTCCATTTTTTTGATGAATTTGGAGGTGTTTGTACCCTCCGAGCCGGCACGGCCGTCGTGATCGTTGTCGCCGATGTGAACAACAACAACGTCGTTGTCTGCTTCTTCAAAATCATAAAGCTTTTCTTGTGAAACATAATTAAACCTTGAAGGATCATCCTGATTTATGTTGCTGCCCGGGCCGTTCCACGCACCGCTTGTGGCGGCGTCGCCGTAGTTCCAATAGTCGGTATAGAGATAGGTGTTATACATAAAGCCTTCGGTGCAAAGTCCGGAAAGACCGGGGGTGACGGTGCATCCGCTACGGGCCACTACCGAATATTCGGCACCCAAAGCATTTGCTATATATGCCGAGAAGGACACTGTGGAATCCTGGGTGGGAACCGAGTAACCGCCTCCGCCCAAAGCCATGTTGCCGAATGCGGTGATGTTGGAGTCTCCGATTATCTCAATGCGGCGGCTGGACTTTGCGGGAGGATCGAGCAGCCTTCCGTCGGTCGAAAGCCCCATAAGTATTGCACGGCTGGTATAAGATACCTCTCCGCGCTTGAGGACTGTTACGGTGTGAATTCCTTCCTCAAGTCCGGAAACAAGGGTGTATTCGGCGGCAGCTTCACCGGGCTGAATGTGGGGACAAATATCGTTGTATTCATTAAGAGCAGTCTGGGCTTCAGAAGCATTTGAAACGTTGCGGTTGAGCTCATAGGTAGTCTCGTCACGGTCGACATAGATATTGAGAATGGCGCTGTTTCCTCCGGCGGTTCTCATTTGAGCCTTAAGCTCGGTGCCGTAAAATCTGACCGAAAAACCGGTTGAGGAGTAGGACATATAAAGCTCGTCATCGATAAAGTATGCTCTTCCGTGAGTGGTGATGCCGCGTTCAAGGTCGCCCTCCATGATAAGATCGGATATGTCGGCCGCAAGAGCGTCGGCGTCATGCTGGGTCAGGGGAGCTTCGGCACGAATGAGGAGAGCTTCGAGATGCGCCTTCTGAGCATCGCTCAGATATTTTGTGTTAAAGGTTTTTGCGGTTTCCACAATTGCCGAAAGTGCGGCCGTGTCTTCCACCTTGGTGACAGTGCAAAGGCGATGTCGTCTATCATAAATTTCTGAGCCTTTCCGCCGGTGGCAAGATTTATTTCCAGACTGTCGATTCCGTCAATTTTTGTAACCACTAGAGACAGGGAAAGGTCAAGTTTGTTCCAGCCGTTCTGAATCTTTGCAACAGGAAGTTTAAGTTTGCTCTCAAAATCATTCCTGTGAATAATAATGTTGCTGTCGGTGGTCAGGGCAGAGGCGTCTTCGCAATAGAACCACATTTCCAGGTTCTTTTGGGTTTTTACGCCGCCATCGACAACTATTCCAAGGTCAGGGGAGAGGAGGTTTATGTCTGCCCCGTAAATCTCAAGGCATCCGCTGCCTTCCATTTTGTCGGTGGTATTTACCTTTTTCTGAGCATTACCGCTCCAAAGGTCAAAATCCATACTGTCGACCGAAACAACCGTAGCCTCAGCCTCTTCAGCGGCAACATTTACCGGAACCGCAAACAGGCTAAGAATCATGGCCAACGTGATGAAAAATGATAAAAATCTTTTCATATAATTGTCCTCTTTCTTGTAGAATAGCACCATTATACAACGGCTTTGAAAAAAAGTAAATAGAAAAAAACAATTTTTTGCTTGATTATATGTAAAGTTATTGTATAATTATTAGTGAGAGGAAGGAACATTTTTATGAGAAAAATTTTTGATATTCACTGCCACATTTATCCCGAAAAAATTGCACAAAAGGCTTCTCATGCCATAGGAGATTTTTACGGGATTAAAATGTGCTTTGAAGGAGATTTTGAAAGCCTGAAAAAGCAGGTTGAAAGAGCCGGGACAACCCTTGCGGCGGTTCATTCGGGGGCCACCCTGCCAAAGCAGG
>CABMOR010000017.1 GCA_902388225.1 uncultured Oscillospiraceae bacterium
CCGCAAGAAGGAAAAAAACGAGGAAATATACTACAATATCGACAAAATCCAGCGGGCCATTGCCTGCTGCAAAAAGATTCATTGCACCTATAGGCGAAGAAGGGCCGAAGACGGCGGAAAAATTGTCACCGAATCCAAGGAATTTACGGTCAGCCCTTATGCCCTGCTTTGGGAGGATGACCGTTATTATCTCATAGGAAACAATGAGAAGTATGACAATCTTATGCACCTGCGCCTCGACCGCATAAAATCCGCCGAGATTTTAAGCGAGCCCGCCCGCAGTTTTGAAGAAGTTTCAGAATATAAAAACACCTTCGATGTGGCCGATTATGCCAGAAAAATCTCCAATGCCTTTGGCGGCAAGACCGAAACCGTGGAGCTTAAATGTAAAAACGAAATGCTCGAGCAGATGTTTGACCGCTTTGGAGACGATATTCGCATAAGGCCCCTTTCCGACGGAAGCTTCACATTTAAAATCCGCGTGGCTCAAAGCGCCGGCCTGACGGCGGACATTGTCGGGTTCGGAGATTCGGTGGAGGTTCTCCGCCCCGAGGAACTGAGAAAATCGGTTAGAGAAGCGGCCAAAAAAATCTGCAGGATTTATGATAAAGAGGAGTAAAATTTTCTGTTTACATCGGCCAAAAGATATGGTAAAATCAGGAGAGGTTTGAAAAACATATTGCAGATTAAAAATTCGACACTCGAGAAGAAACGGAGCAATAAACATGACCGAGAAAGAACTTAAAAAGCTTGGAAAAGCAGAGCTTGTTGAAATGTTAAATACCCAAAACAAAAAGATGGAACGCCTTGAGGAGGAGCTTAGCGAGGCCAGAGCCCGGCTTGAGCAGAGGGATGTTGCCATTTCCCAGTGCGGAACCCTTTCCGAAGCGGCGTTAAAGCTGAGCGGAATTTTTGAGGACGCCGACCGAGCCGCCGAGCAATATCTTGAAAGCATACGCGACCGGGAGGCCGAGGCCGACCGCATAATCGACGACGCAAACCTCCGGGCGGAGGAAATCATTCATAATGCCAAGATAAGCGCCGAGGAGATGCTTGCCGAGGCCGACGCAAAAGCTCAGGAAAAGCTGGAGAACTTTACCGCCCAGTTCAAGGAATTCATAACCTCCCACACCTGATTACCGTCCCCTTTGGGAAAGGTTCGGCAAGGCCGTCCAATTTATAAAGCGCAAAATCACGACAAGCCCCGGCGACCTCACACAGGTATTTACACGCTCCAAAGGGGCTTCTTTCCGCAAATCTGCATCAAATAACAAAAAACGGCAAGGTTGTATCCTTGCCGTTTTTTCTTAAAAAGATGAATTCTATAGGTTGCTAATATAAAAAATAACTTGACCTACTGTTGGCTTTAACTGTATAATAAAACTGTAAAAACAATGGGATTTGGGTTATTTTCCCCATTCTCCCAAAAAGGGGCAAAGACATGAAAGGGTTTGAAAAGGTAAAAAAGAATTTTGGATTCGGATGTATGAGGCTTCCCATGAAGGGTGAAGAGGTCGACCTTAATGAATTTACAAAAATGGTTGACTCCTATATGGAGGCCGGCTTTAACTACTTTGATACCGCAAGGGTTTACCTCGGCGGAAAAAGCGAAACGGCCATAAGGGAATGTGTTTCCAAGCGTTATAAAAGAGAAGAATTCGTGCTTGTGGATAAGCTGTCATCCGATCTTTTCAATACTGCGGAGGAGATTCGGCCGCTTTTTGAAAAACAGCTTGAGTCATGCGGTGTGGATTATTTCGACATTTATCTCATGCATGCCCAGACCAAGGAACTTTTTGAAAAATACAAGGAATGCCGTGCCTATGAGCAGGCCTTTGAGCTTAAGGCCGAGGGAAAGATAACTCATGTTGGGCTTTCTTTCCACGACACGGCAGAGGTTTTGGACAAAATTCTAACCGAATATCCGCAAATCGAAGTGGTTCAGATTCAGCTCAATTATGTGGATTATGAAGATCCTGCCGTTCAGGCGAGGAAATGCTATGAAATTTGCCGTAGGCATGAAAAGCCGGTTGTAATTATGGAGCCGGTGAAGGGCGGAAATCTTGCAAATCTTCCCGATGACGCCCAAAAAATTCTCGACCGACTAAATGGCGGAAGTCCCGCAAGCTATGCGGTTAGATTCGCGGCCGGATTTGACGGGGTGCTGTCGGTGCTTTCGGGAATGAGTAATTATGAGCAGATGGCGGACAATCTTTCCTATATGAAGGATTTTAAGCCCCTTAGCGACGAGGAAAAGGCCGCCGTCAGGGATGTGTGCAACGTTCTTCTTTCCATGCATCTCATTCCATGTACGGCCTGCCGTTACTGCATCGACGGATGCCCAAAAAAAATATCCATTCCCGACCTTTTTTCCTGCCTTAACGCCAAGATTGTCTATCACGACTGGAATGCCGATTATTACTACGGCTCGGTCTACACGAGGTATAACGGCAAGGCTTCCGACTGTATTGGATGCGGAAAATGTGAAAAGGCCTGTCCCCAGCATCTTGAAATACGACAACTGCTTAAAAAGGCGGCCGAAGTGTTTGAAAAGCAATGACGGCCGGATCAAAAGGGAAAAACCAGCGCAGTTTTTTGTAAGTCTGTAAAACTATAAATAAATTGGTTAGGAGATAAAAGAATGATTGAAGGTATACTTGAAAGAGCAAATGTTTGTTCAAAAACAAAAATAACCGTCAAATCGGTTATATCGGCGGGGCTTTTGGCCTTGGCCGTAATTCTTCCTCAAATTGCCCATCTGGCCATTGGAGCTCAGGCCGGTATAATTCTGCTTCCCATGTATTTGCCGGTGTTGCTTGGCGGGTGCCTTTTGGGGTCACGGTGGGGATTTTTTGTGGGCATTTTCTCCCCCGTCGTAAGCTTCTTTATAACCTCGGCCTTTGGAAATCCCATGCCGGCCGCCGCCCGTCTCCCCTTTATGATGGGCGAGCTTGCCGTGTTTGCAGTTGTGTCGGGTCTTTTCTCTAAAGAAATCTGTAAAAAGCCTGTTTTGGCATTTCCGGCGGTCGTTCTTGCCGAGCTTTGCGGACGCAGTCTTTTCCTGGCGTCGGTGGCTCTGCTTCAGGGCGTGACCCCGCTTGCTACGGCAATGGTGTGGACGCAGATAAAATCCGGCCTTGCGGGGCTTGCTCTTCATGCCGCGGTTGTTCCCATTATGGTTATAATTTTGCAAAAGCTGTCGGATAGGGATTCCCAAACCCAATAATAAAAATTAAACACGGTGAAGAAAAACAACACCGTGTTTTTTTAATTTGTCAGCTTAAAAGGACGGTAAGCGGGAAAAACCTCTTACCGTCCTTAAATTATTTGTTAACCGATTTTATAGAAAATCAGACAATCTCGGCAACGTGATGAATTCCGTCGGGAAGATCGCTCTCGTCACAGGAAACGGTCAGCAACATGTTGACATTTTCCTCCTCCACAACGGTAGAGAGCCTGTCGAGGAAGTGAACAAGATTTTCATAATCGTTTCCGCCCATTTTAATGGTGCCGTCTACAAAAACATCGGTGATGTCATGGTCGCCGGCAAGAACGCCCGAAATAAAGCTGTAAAGCTCGTCATAGGAAGAAATTCCGTAGTGCTCGCCGTCAATAAGACGTGCCTTATGAGTAATATCATAGGTCAGCTTCATGCCCTTTTCGATGCAGACAACGTTTCCGTTGCTTTCTTCGGCACGGGAGTTGATGGAGTCAATTAACTTTTTGGTTTTTCCGCTTCCCTTGTTTCCTACGATAATTTTGATCATTTCAAAAACTCCTTTACAAATATATTACTTGGAAATACGCTTTTCGAGGGCTTCCTTTTGATCTTCATAACCGGGCTTGCCCAGCAGAGCAAACATGTTTTTCTTGTAGCTCTCGACTCCCGGCTGGTTAAAGGGATTGACTCCTAAAACGTAACCCGAAATTGCACAGGCCTTTTCAAAGAAATAGACCATATAACCGAATTCATATTCGCCGGCGGAGGGCAGTTCGATAACCAGGTTGGGCACCCCTCCGTCGTTGTGGGCAAGAACCGTACCTTCAAAGGCCTTGCGATTGACATAAGACATGGTCTTGCCGGCAAGGAAGTTCAGTCCGTCGCCGTCGTCCGACTGTTCCTTTATCTCCACGTCCTTTTCCGGACTGTTAATCCAGACCACTGTTTCAAATATATTTCGGACACCGTCCTGAATATACTGGCCGAGAGAATGGAGATCGGTGGAGAAAATGGCACTTGAGGGGAAGAGCCCCTTGTTGTCCTTGCCCTCGCTTTCGCCGTAAAGCTGTTTAAACCATTCGGCCATCATGGTCATTCTCGGCTCATAGGCCGTAAGCATTTCAATGCCCTTTCCCTTGCGAAGCAAAATGTTTCTCAGGGCGGCATATTTATAACAGTCGTTTGACTCGATCTCGGGGCTCGAGAAGGCGACCCTTGCGTCGTTTGCGCCCCTCATTATGCTGTCAATGTCAGCGCCAGAAACCGCAATGGGGAGAAGCCCGACAGCGGTCAGCACCGAATACCTTCCGCCCACATCGTCGGGGACAACAAAGGTTTCATATCCTTCGCTGTCGGCAAGAGCCTTTAAGGTTCCCCTTGCCTTGTCGGTTGTGCAGAAAATGCGTTCTTTTGCGCCCTCCCTGCCGTATTTCTTTTCAAGATATTCCTTGAAAATGCGGAAGGCGATGGCCGGCTCGGTGGTCGTGCCGGATTTGGAAATAACATTTACGCATACATCGCGTCCCTCGCAAAGCGAGAGGGTCTCGGCAAGGGCGGTGGAGCTTATGGAATTGCCTAAAAAGTATATATCGGGAGTGTCTTTCTTAAGATTGTTGTAAAGAGGGGATTTAATGAATTCAATGGCGGCACGGGCACCAAGGTAAGAGCCTCCGATGCCTATAACTATAAGAGCATCGCAGGACGCCTTTATTTTTCCGGCGGCAGCCTTGATTCGGGAAAATTCCTCCTTATCATAGTTTTTGGGAAGATCCAGCCAGCCGATAAAATCGTTTCCGGCCCCGGTTCCCGAATGGAGAAGCTCATGAGCCGCCGTGATTTGCGGCTGCATACAAGACAGCTCATGCTCATGAACAAAACCTCGAGCATACTTGTCAATTAGCTTTAATGCCATAATCTGCTCCCTTCCAAAGCCTTGTTAAGGCCTCATCACTTTTGTTAATTATATACTGTTTAAGGGTTCTTTTCAATAGGGATTTCGTCAAATTTTCAAAAATTTCACATTTGTATCTTGCCCACAGCCGCCTGAAGAGCCAGCAGGGCATCGTTTACGGTTATCTCGCCGTTTTTGTCCAGGTCTCCGGCCGCCATCTGAATCTCATCAAAATCGGTTTTTCCCACCGCTTTTTGCAGTATGAGCAGGGCGTCGTTAACTTCGAGCTTTTGGTTTTTGTCCACGTCTCCGGCCATGAACGGGGCTTGCTCAAACTCGCCCGAAACCATGACCATGCTGTCGGGAGCAATCACATAAAATCCGTTTTCGTCCTTTTCCACCGCAACAAGTTCTCCGCCTGCCGTCTTGGCGGTCAGACTGCCGTCCTTAAGCTCAAAGCCGTGGGAGGCGTTGGGGGTAATGTATACCTTTGTGCCGGTTTCGTTATAATCTGCCGAAAACTCAAAGGTGCCGTTTTCAAGGGTCGGGTCGGAGAATATTTCGTGCTGTTTTGAGGTCCATCCGGTCAGTTCGGAGATGGTGCTTTCAAACCGCTGGGCACCCTCTATGTGTGCAGTCATGGAAGGATGCCCCGATGCTCCGGCACGGGGGGAAAGACCGATGGTAAAGGAAAACACCTTTTGGTCCCCCTCGTTTCTTACCTGATCAACGGCGGCGGCTCCTCGTGAGCTGTTAACGATTATTATGGAATCGGGATTTACCGACCGCACCTGATGAATAAAGTTAACCATACCTTCGGTAAACTCCTCCTGGGTAGGCTGTATGCGGCCGAAGTCGTTTCCTCCGAGATAGATAAACACAACATCGGCGGGGTTTGAGGCAAAGTCATATTTGTATTTTTCGCCCACCGACCAGTTGTCGGTAAAGAAATAGTTGTCGGTATAATATCCTTCGTTTGCCTTGGGGGATTTAAGAAGGCAAACGCCGCTTTTGGCCGTAATGCTGAAGTTGGCGCCGAAGAAATTTGCCGTGCGCACGCCGTAGCCGAGGGTTGTATCCTCGGTTTCGGGGTCCCAGGGAAGATTTGTTCCTATGGAAAGATTGCCGAAAGCGGCCGAGTCGCTGTCGCCTATTATTTCAATGTTACGCGCATTGTTTTTAGGGGGAGTAAGGAACTTTCCGTCGCAGGAAAGGGAGTTGAGAATACCGTTGCTGGTTCGTCCGCCGCCCTCGCCCCGCTTAAGCACGGTTACAGTGTGAACACCCTCGGTAAGTCCGGTTACAATCCCTTCGTCCTTGCCGCACAAAACAATCCGGTTTGAAACACCGGGGGTTATGGTAAAGTGGGGCGTGTTTTCATTATATTCGTCACGGCACCGAGGAAAACTCAGCGTGGTGTCAAAATCATAGCAATAGTTATCGGTATCAACATAAACATTGTATTTTGAGCGGCCTCCGTCGGTAGCCGCCCCGCCTATAAACGAGAAATCTCCCGTAAGAGCGGTGCCGTAAAATCTGACCGTAAAGCCGCAGGCGCCGTATCCCATTCTGAGCCCTCCCTCGTCATAGAAGGCACGGCCATGGATAAGAAGATTGTCAGAGGAAATGTTCTTTTCTTTTAAGTCCATGTCAACAGCCGCCTTGTCTGTATATTTCTTCATGAGCTTTTCAAGCTCTTTTGCCGAAACCTCGAGATGACGCTGGGTGGGGTGTTCTCCGAGATATGACAAAAATCTTTGTCCGTCAATCTCGCTCATTTCGCTGACGTCAAAGCTATGGGCATTTTGGAATGTTTCGGAAAATGCTAAAGAGTCGGTCACCTTGTTGGACGCTGTAAGGCTCAGGTCGTCAATCAAAACCGAAATGCTGCTCCCGTCCGCCGAAGCAACCGAAAAATCATATCCTGAAACGGTTGAATTTCCTGAGATAAGAATGACGGCGCTCAGGGTATTCCACCCGTAGACAAGCCGGGCATTTTTAAAAATATTTACGTTTTTCTTTATGTTGTTAACCGTGACCGAAAGAGAACAGGCCGAGATGTCTATTTTTTCGGGGGCCTCGGTATAGAGCATAATCTGAGCATATTTAAGACCCATTCCGGCCGCATCAACACTCAGTTCAAGGTCGCTTCTGGAAATGTCTATCTTACTTCCGAAGGCTCTGAGAGCCCCGCCGCCCTCAAAGGCATTTATCGAATCATATCCGGTGGCTCCCGAAATGCCTTCGTCAAGGTCAAAGGACTCTATTTGAACCGAGTTTTCGGGAGAATCGGTCTCGGCTGCCAGTACGGCGGGAAGGCAGGAAAAGCTCACCGCCAAGGTTAAAAACAACGAAATCAACTTTTTCATTTTGTCACCATGCCTTTCTGTTTTTTTCAAATCTAATTATAATAGTTTTATATAGGTTTGTCAACGAAATAACAAGATAGAATTCGGTCTTAATGTACAAAAAAGAAGGATAATTTGAGATGTTTTTGAGCGGTAGTATTGACAAAAAAATTTATTGGTTGTAAAATGAAACGCGTGGGGATTTCAACAAAACAAATATTTAGGTTTTTCCCATAAATTTATCAAAACCCATCTTAAGAGGAGATAAACCATGAAGAGACTTTTGAAGAAAATCTGTTCCCTCGGGTTGGCTTTTTCTGTCGCCGCCGCCGTGGGAGTAGGGACTTCTGGCATGACCGTATCGGCACAGTCTGATTTTTCCATGCCCTGCTTTTTGAGCTCAGGGGCGGTTTTCCAGCAAAATAAACCCATAAACATTTGGGGAACCGGGGCTCCGAACGCCCAAATAACTGCCCAGCTTATTAAAGATTCCGCTACGGTAGATACCAAAGCCGCAACGGTGGACAGTGACGGCAACTGGTCTTTGAGCTTTGATCCGAGAGAGGGAAGCTTCGATACCTATTCCATAAAAATGCTTATGGACGGGAGCGAACAAGCCCTGCTTGATGACATTCTCATCGGAGAGCTTTGGATTGGAAGCGGCCAGTCAAATATGCAGTTTACCTTCAGCGGTCAGGTTGACAAGAAGGAGGTCATCGAAAAAATTCTTGCGGATGAGAAATATAGAAATATCAGGGTGCTTGACGCCTCCCGTGCGGCCGACCTTGCGGCGCCTGCTCAGCCCGGGGTGCAGTATGACACCTTGGACTGTAATACCGTGAAATCCGAATGGTATAATGCCTGGGATATTGATTATCTTTATTATATCTCATCCTATGGGGTGCTGACAGCGGTCGAGCTTTTTGAAAATCTTAATATGCCTATCGGTTTTATCAACTCCACTATCGGTGCCACCGGAATTGAAGCGTGGATGTCAAAGGACGCCATTAACAGCAGCGAAACTGTGGTTAATACCCTTAAAAAATACGGAAAATATTATGACACAAAAGACAGTTTCCGGTTTGACCAGATGAGCGGAAGCTGGAATACCAGGCTTGGCCCCTTGTGCCGACTTAATATTGCCGGATTTATGTGGTATCAGGGATGCTCCAATCTTGAGAACGGTCTGGTCAGCGATGCCGGATTTTACCAAGCCGCTCTTGATGCATTTATAAATGATTTGGCTTCTAAATTCGGTTTTTCAAGCGTAAACGATATGCCGTTTATCATGACCCAGCTTGCGGCCGACGCTTACAAATTCTCAAACGACTCTTTGCCCATTTGGACCGAAGAAGTGACAAGGGTTGTCAACAAATACCCCCTCGCCCAGCAGATAACCTTTTATGACGCCAGTCTGGTTTATCACCGGGATGGCTGCACCGGAGATCCCTGCACCTGTGGAAACGGTATAGACCATCCAAGTGATAAGCGTACCATTGCCCACCGCACGGCCCAGGCAATGCTCCACAACATTTACCGTATAGAGGGAACAACCCCCGATTACTACATCCCCGAGGTCGAGTCATATGAGATCGGGCAAAACGGAAAGATAATCGTAACCTTTAAAAATGTCGGAAGCGGGCTTTCGGTCATAACCGGTGAGTCCACCGATGAAAGAAGTTTGGCCTTGTCGGACGAGGTGGAAGGCTTTACGGTGTGCGGAGAAAATCATATTTATGCCCCTGCCAGAGCTCGGATTATTTCACAAAATCAGGTGGAGGTTTATAACAGCCTGATAAAAGATCCCGTGGCCTTTACCTATGCCTTTACCAACTTTAATGTCTGCTCGGATCTTTGCAATTCTTACGGACTTCCTGCACTCCAGTACCGCAGCCATAGCTTTGAGGACGCATATAACTGTACTCCTATCGACTGGGCAACCTGTGACCACACTCTTTTCTGGGACACCAATCGCCGCGACGGATATTACGTTCCTAACTGGGTAGTAGGAAGCCTCACAGGTGAAACCGAACCGACCGGCGGGACAATAAAGGTCAATCCCGAGGTTAGAATGCAGGGTCAGGGCTCGATTGAATTTGATTATGTCATAAGCGCCACCACAAAGAAAAAGGTCAGTGCCGGCCCCTCCTATACCTCCATGTTGTCTCTTGCCAATGCCCAGCTTCAAAAGTACAACACCCTTACGGTATATGTCAAAAACCCCGACACACGCATCAAAAAGCTGTCCCTTGGGGTCAAGAGCGGCGATAATATCTACTTTGTCGCTCCGGCCGACGGTTCGGACAAATACACCCTTAAGGGAAAAAGCGATTTTATCTGCTATGCTTTTGATCTCAACAAGGTTACCGACGGCGAGGGAAATGCAGTGGATAAAAACGTTCTTTCGGGCATAAGCAACTTTGAATTTATTATAAACGACATGAAAAGCGGAACGGTATATTTTGATTATATCGAATTCGGCTTTGAACAGCCCGAAGAGGCGGTCAGACGCATAGAGACCGAGCAAAAAATATCCCTTATAGATAATTTCGACCTTTCAAACCTTTCGTCGGAGGATTTTGAAAACCTTAAAGAGGTGACTCTTGCCGCCAGAGAGGCATATGACGGTATGATGGCCGATTTCCCCGAAGGCTATGTTATGAACTATGAACTGCTTGAGGCGGCCGAACAACTGCTTTCGGCCATAAAGCTCGGCGATGTTGACCTTGACGGGGATGTGGATGTAAACGATGCTCTTTTGGCTCTCCAAGCGGCGGTGGGAAAGCAAACCCTTTCCGAAACGGCCCAAAAGGCCGCGGATGTGGACGGAGTTGAAGGAATAAGCGTTTCCGACGCTCTGCTCATACTTCAAAATGCCGTGGGGAAAATATCCGGTTTTCCCGTACAGCAATAACTTAAGTTAAAAAAAGGAGCCTTGAAAAATTCAAGGCTCCTTTTTTAAAGGTCGTCGGCGTCCTGAACAGGTTCTCCCCCGTCATAGGGAGTGCCGGTCCAGCTTCCCTGAACATCGGTATGACTCTTAAAAACTTCAAGGTCTTTATCCTTTAAGGACTTTTCCTTTTTAAAGGCGGGAATGACCCCGAACTCGGCGTCATACTCGGTATTCCTTTTGGCTCGGCTTTTCTTTGCTTTCATATTATCACCCCGACCTTAGTTTCCCCGAATTTAATTGCCTTAACCCCATATTTATGTTATAATTTAAAAAAGGGGGATTTTAATGAGAACTCCGTTTTTTTCGAGAAACCAACAGTATAAAAGTCCTTTCGGGGTCATAACCGACGCGCAAACCGTCACCTTCCGGCTTATATTACCCTTTGACTGCTTCTCGGCCGAAATAGTCATATGCCGCGACGGGGAGATCAGTCGGCATTATAAGCTTTTTAAAGAACAAAACGCTGAGCAGGACGGCGTATGGTGGAGCTGCACACTCGGTCCGCTTTCCAAAGGACTTTATTTTTATTTTTTTGAATTTGATACCCCTTTCGGGCATAATGTTTTGTATAAGGGAAAAACCGATGGGTCGGTCATGAACTGCCCGGGGGAGAAATATATCCTGACCGTGACCGATAAAAATTTCAAATCGCCCGACTGGCTTGCGGGGGGGATTATCTACCAAATCTTTCCCGACCGCTTTTGTAAAGAGGGAACCTGTTACAACCCGTTTGACGATAGGTATATTTACGGGGAGTTTAAGGGACAGCCGGCATTTGAACAAAGAAAAGAACCGGGAGGGCGACAGCTTAATAACGACTATTTTTGCGGAAATATCAAAGGAATTATCTCAAGGCTTCCCTATCTTGCATCCCTTGGGGTGACATGTATTTATCTTAACCCCATTTTTGAGGCGCATTCAAACCACAGATATAACACGGCCGATTACATGAAAATCGACCCTCTCCTCGGCACCGAAGAGGACTTTAAAAACCTTTGTGACGAGGCAAAGCGGCTGGGAATCCGTATAATTTTGGACGGTGTTTTTTCCCACACCGGAGAGGACAGCGTCTATTTCAACAAAAACGGTCGGTATGATTCTGTTGGCGCATATCAAAGCCAATGCTCGCCCTACTATAACTGGTTTTCATTTTACCGTTTCCCCAACGAGTACGCCTGCTGGTGGGGGATAAAGAGCCTGCCTGAGGTAAAGGAGGAACAGCCAGACTATCTTGAATTTATAACCGGAAAGGACGGGGTGGTGAGAAAATGGCTGAAGCTCGGAGCATCGGGATTCCGTCTTGATGTGGCCGATGAGCTTCCCGATATTTTTCTCGACAGACTGACCGCCGGGGCAAGGGCGCAGAAGGAGGATGCCGTCATTATAGGCGAGGTCTGGGAGGACGCGTCCACAAAAGAGAGCTATGGCAGACGCCGCCGGTATTTTCAGGGAGGCCAGCTTGACAGCGTCATGAATTACCCCTTTTATGAGGCGGTAATTAAGTTTCTGAGAGGGGGTGACGCAGAGGAGCTTCTGGAATCGGTATATTCGGTCATAGAAAATTATCCCAAATCGGCCGTGGATTTGCTCATGAATCATATGGGAACCCACGACACGGTCAGACTTATAACGAGGCTGGCGGGCGAGCCGGCGGAAAATCACGGACGCCTTTGGCAGTCAAAGCAAAAATTGACAAAAGAGCAGGCGGAAAAAGGTTTTGCCCTGGTCAAACTTGCAGCCCTACTGCAATACACCCTTCCCGGAGTACCCAGCCTTTATTACGGTGACGAAACCGGCGCAGAGGGTTACGGCGACCCCTTTAACCGTGCACCCTTTGACCCGAACGGAGCCCCTGAGCTGACCGATTTCTATAAAAAGCTTGGATCATTCAGAAGACAAAACAGCGTTTTTAAGGACGGAATTTTTCGCCCCGTTTTTGCAAGGCTTGGCACCTTTGCCTTTGAACGGGAGGCAGGGGGACAAAAAATTCTCGTAGCGGTCAATCGCTGGTTTGAGGAACAAAGCATAATTTTACCGCAAGAATATGCTTCGGCAGAGGTAGTTCGAGGCAGGATTCAGAAAAACAGACTTTTTATAGGGGGAATCGACTTTTCAATTCTAAAAATTTCTTGACAATTCGAGCTTTTTTGTGTACAATTATTCAAAATATACATAAGGAGTGTATGAAAATGTATAGTAAAAGTTATGGCACCGAAGATATTATGAACGACTTGCTCGGTTCATCGGGCAGAGGCTCATCGGTAGACTTCATGGGAGCAATCGCGGTCCTCGCTCTTGTGCTGGCTATTATTTCGACCATTCTTGCCTTTGCACTTGTGCTTTCCAAAAAAGGCAGAGACAGCCAGAATCCCTTTATGAAATTCCTCGTAAGCGTATGCGATTTCCGCAGTCTCATTATTGAGAAAATCCTCAAAGCGCTTTATATCTTCAGTACGGCATATGTCATCTTTGTAGGTTTCCTCGGAATTTTCAATTTCGGATCCTATAACTATGGGGCAAATTTGGTATCGAGTGTTTTGACCATGATTCTCGGACCTATCGTTGTCCGCATAATTTACGAGCTCATTATGCTAGGTGTTCTTGCTGTTAAGAATATTATCCAGATTAACAACAAGCTGTCCAAGCTTACCGGTGACAAAACTTCGGCAGATGTAAGTTTTGACACCGACCTTTCTGATCTTAAAAAATATGCTGCTGCTCCAAAGGCTCCCGTCGCCCCTGTTGCTCCTGTTGCGCCCGTTGCCCCCGCCGTCCCCGCAGAGCCCCATAC
>CABMOR010000018.1 GCA_902388225.1 uncultured Oscillospiraceae bacterium
CGGCTGTGGGCGTGGCATGCGACGCCGGAAAGGGAGGTTATACCGATATTCTCAACAATCAGGTCAGAGAAATTTTCGCCCGAACCAAGGCATTTTTCTATTGTCTGCTGGATTTTCAGCCAAAATTTTTAGGAGAGGCGCAAAATATAAACGCAAACTGAAACCCCAAAACATCGCCATATAAAAAAGCGGTGGGAAGACAGCCTTCCCGCCGCTCATTTTTTGTTCAGAGCCTCATAAACCTCTCTGTTTGTGGCGTAAATTATATCCTCCCGCCGACTCATAAAACGGCAAAACTCCTCCAGCCTGTCCCACAAATTAAACTGATCCAATTCATAAGAATGGCCCCATACAAAAAACAAACCGCTCTTTGCCCTGATAAATTTTTCTCCCAGTTCCATAAGCTTTGGGTCGGCAATCCCACAGGTGCCCTCCCATTTCATAAAATCGTCGGGCGCTTCAAAGCTTCCACTTGTCGTCCCTACACGGGCATATTTAATGCCTGTGTTGCGGATTATGGTTTCTATTCCCCGCCGGTCAAAGCTATCCTCCTGCCCGCCGGGATAGGCCATTCCCACGGGAGCGGTTCCCGTAAGGCTCAAAATGTTCCCCGCATCCCCCTCCACCTGGTCGACAATCTCCCGGTTCGAAAGGGATGTAAGCAATGGGTGGGTCAGAGTGTGAACCGCAACCTCAAACCCGTCATACAGCCCGTTTTTTATGTCACTTTCACAAATCCTTTTGTGTTTGGCGTTTATCCCCAAACTCCTAAGGTCGGTGACCTCCCCGAAAAGCCCGGTGTTGATATTAAATGTGGCGCTCAAGCCGTATTTTCTCAGCATCTCGGTCAGCCGAATGTCTTGCCGGGTTCCGTCGTCAAAGCTAAATGTCAGATATTTTTTCATAATCAGTCTTTTTTTCCAAAACCGCATTTTCCGGACGGTCGGTTTTCTTCTCCTTTTGGGTCTCAATTATAACAAAAATCATAACCGCCAGCATTTCGTACGGGAAGGGACAAAATTCCCCGGGATTGGTCTGCGACATGAGGAAGAGACCGCCATAACAGAGAAAGAGAACCATGGCGCTGTATCCCGATTTTACAAAGGCAAGATACGCCCGGTTTATAAACTGAAACGCATATGCTATTACCCCTAAAAGGCCCATGCTTCCGATTATCTGCGGAATCATCATATGATACCAGCCCATGGCGCCTCTTTTTGGAGTATATATGTCATAATTGCCCTTAAATCCCAAGCCTTGTCCGAATATGGGGGCGTCAAGAAAATCTCGAATAGAGGCATCTATGAGCCTCATGCGCTGTTCTCCCTGCTCTATTGGGTTAAACCCGAAATATCGGCTGGAAAAATAGGTCATCACCTTTCCTCCGAGGAAAATAAGGGCAGCGGCACAGGCAAGGGTGACAATTATGTAGAGGTTGCGGTTTTCCCTATCGGTGACAATGATGAAAAGAAGACAGCACCCAAATTCGATGGCACCGAGGAAAAGTCCGCTTCTTGAACCCAAAAGCGACATGACTCCAAACATAATAAAGGAAAGGAATATGGGGTATCTGTGCCGCCTGGCAAACATCAAGGGCGCCGGCATACATATCATCAAAAACGTGGAATAGTTGTTTCGGAATTTCCACTCGGGAACAGACCGGTTAAGAAGAATGTCATCAAGGCTGAAGAGTATAGACTTTGCCGCAAGAAGGGCGGCGCAAATTCCCACAATAATCAGCACCTCGGCAAATTTTTCCGAAAGGTCATATTCATCTCTGTGACGGAAGCGAAATCTAAAAACAAAATACAGGCCGATCATGCCCACGCCCAGAAAAACAACATAATAGGCGGCCGAAATGTAATCCCGAAAGGAAATACTTCCAAGTCCTCCCAGGGTGACCGCCACCGCCACGGCGGCAATTCCCCAAAAACTCTTGCCCACCGAGAAAAAGGGGATGTCTCTGTTTTTTCGGTAGTATCTCATAAAATTGACTATCAGCGCCGCTATGGCAAAAAGGAAAACCGGCACCGAAAGGAAAACCATGGGACGCCCCATGAAAAGATTATAGCTGTCATAGCTTTTTACGGCAAAAAGTGTGGTCATAAGACCCGCTGCCAAAAAGGGCATAATTTCATCGCAAAAGAGAAGCACAAGCCCGTCTATAACGCACAAAAACAGCACGGCAATTGTCTGAAGCTGCTGCTTCATAACCACAGGGGGTGTCCCGCTCAGCATCACATCGGATGAGTCCTTCCCGACAGTAAGAGAGGTCAATAAATCGATTACAACAACCGACAGCGCAAAGATTACAAGAAAAAGCCTGCTGTTTAAAAAGCGGCGAACCGAATCCATGGCATTACCTCCTTGCTGATTTCATATAATATTATCACATTTTTTCTCAAAAGTCCATGTTTGTGACAAAAATATTACTTTTTATTTTATTTGATAAACCGTTATATGAAAAAAGCTCTTTTTTAAAAAGAGCTTTTAAGCGTTAACCCGGATTTATCCTTTCGCAGCCGTTTTCGGCCTATTTATGAAATCGGTTCAAAATCGGCGGCGCCGTGCTTGCACAAGGGGCAAACGAAATCATCCGGAAGCTCGTCACCCTCGTAAACATATCCGCAGATTTTGCATACAAAGCCTTTTTTCCCCTCGGTTTCGGGCTTTGGCTTGACATTTTTCTGATAATAATTATATGTCATGGTAGGAACATCGGAAATTACGCGGGCCTCGGTAACAGTGCATATAAACATTCCGTGGGTACCGAGATCCACATATTGCTCCACGCTTAAGGACATAAAGGAATTTATATGCCTGGCAAGGAAAACAAGCCCGTTGTCCGAGCGAAGGGTGGGAACATTTTCAAATTTATCCACCGTCCGTCCGCTCTTAAATCCGAAGGTTTCAAATACACTGAAGGGGGCGTCTTCCGACAGACAGTTGACATTCATAACGCCGGTCTGCTTTATAATGTGGTGGGAGTAGTTGTCCTTGTTTATGCACACCGCCACCCTATTAGGCGAGTTGGTAACCTGGCTTATGGTGTTGACTATGAGGCCGTTGTCCTTATCTCCGTCCTTAGAGGTGACAACATACAGACCGTATCCGATGTTGAAAAGCGCCGACAGGTCATTTTTGTCAGCCGTTTCGTCCTGCTGGGCAAGATAGTCCATACAGAGCTCCTTCGCCAGTTCCTCGAGCTGAGCCGACGACCGGTCGTTTAAGGCCGATTTAATCTGTACCGTGGTATTGGTAAAGTTCAGGTTTTGACAGCCCTCCAGCATACTTCTCATGGTTTTGGCCGCCAATGGAGCCCATGTGCCGTTTTCTATGAGTCCCACCGTGCGGTTTCTGAAGTTCCGCTCGGTCAGATGATTTATAAATTCCCGCATAAAGGGGAAAATTTCGGCGTTATAGGTGGTGGTGGCAAGAACCAGCTTGCCGTATCTGAAGGCATCTTCAACCGCCTCGGACATATCCTCTCTGGCAAGATCGGTTACCACAACCTTTGGACAGCCCTTGGCTTTCAGCTTTTCGGCCAACAGCATTACCGCCTTCTTTGTGTTGCCGTAAACCGAGGTGTAGGCAATCATGATTCCGTCGCTTTCCACCCCGTATGACGACCAGATGTTGTACAGATTTATATAGTATCCGAGATTTTCGGTGAGAACCGGTCCGTGTAGGGGGGCGATAATCTCAATATCCAAAGCGGCTGCCTTTTTGAGCAGGCTCTGAACCTGGGCACCGTATTTTCCCACGATGCCGATATAGTAACGGCGAGCCTCGCAGGCCCAGTCCTCGTCCACATCCAGTGCCCCGAATTTCCCGAATCCGTCGGCCGAGAAGAGTACCTTGTCGGTACTGTCATAGGTAACCATTACCTCCGGCCAGTGAACCATGGGGGCCGCCACAAAATGAAGGGTGTGTTTTCCGAGTTCAAGGGTATCTCCGTCGGCAATAACGGTTTTGCAGTCGGAAAAATCACGGCCAAAGAACTGTTCCATCATAACAAATGCTTTGGCAGAAGACACAATTTTCGCTTCAGGATATGTGTTTAAAAAATTCACGATATTGGCGGAATGGTCGGGTTCCATATGCTGTACTATCAGATAGTCGGGCTTTCTTCCGGCAAGAGCGTTTTGCAGATTGTCCAGCCACTTGTGGGTAAAGTTTTTGTCAACCGTATCCATAACCGCAATCTTTTGGTCTATAATGACATAGGAATTATAGGCCATTCCGTTTTCCACCACATACTGACCCTCAAACAGGTCGATGTCGTGATCGTTCACTCCGATATATTTAATGTCCTTTGTAATTTCCATAATAACACTTCCTTTACAAAATATATTTTACCACAAAAGCCGTTTTATTGCAACAAAAAATCAAAGGGACAAGCACAACGCTCGTCCCTTTGATTTCTGTCTTTGATTATTTATTGACAGCATCTTTGAAAGCTGCTCCTGCCTTAAAGGCGGGAACCTTAGCGGCAGCAATCTTAATTTTCTCGCCGGTACGGGGGTTTTTGCCCTCTCTTGCCTCGCGCTTGCGAGCCTCGAAGGTACCGAAACCGATGAGCTGAACCTTGTCGTTCTTGGCGACAGCGGCCTTGATTACGTCGAGCGTGGCGTCAAGAACCTCTCCTGCCTCTTTCTTGGAAACATTTGCTTTTTCTGCAATTGCGTCGATAAGCTCTTTCTTGTTCATTTCATTCACTCCTTTAGTTTGATTATAAGGGCAAAGTCCCTAAATCACCAAACGTGTGTTTGGCTTGCAAATATGATAATAGCATAAACTCGAATTAAAATCAACCTATTATCTCCATTTTTGTGTAATTTTAACGGAAATTCACGAGTTGTTTTTATAAAATGCACCTTTTTATTTCTAAAAAGAAATAAATATTTGTTCATTTACGGCACAGATTAAAAAAAGCTTTACTTTTTTTACAAAAAATGATATCATATATATTCGGAGTGTGATTATATGAAATCCTTGGAAGAATATGTTTTGACAATACCCGACTTTCCAAAACCCGGAATTATGTTCAGAGATCTGACCACTGTTTTGGGTGATGCCGACGGATTTAACCTTGCCATAGACTCCCTCAAGGGTATGCTCGACGGAGTGGATTTTGACGTGATTGTCGGCCCTGAATCCAGAGGATTCATTCTCGGTGCTCCTCTGGCCTATATTTTCAAAAAAGCCTTTGTGCCGGTAAGAAAGAAAGGTAAGCTGCCCAGAGAGGTTGTCCGCCAGGAATACGCTCTGGAATACGGCAAGGCCGAAATCGAAATACATACCGACTCCATAAAACCGGGACAGAAGGTTGTTATTGTGGATGACCTTATCGCTACCGGAGGGACCACTGCCGCCGTCATTAAGCTTATTGAGGAGCTTGGCGGAGAGGTTGTTAAAATTCTTTTCCTGATGGAGCTTGCCGGACTGGAAGGTCGAAGGGCCCTCTCGGGTTATGATGTTAATGCGGCAATAGTTTATCCCGGAAAATAATTGCCAACATATTTAAGGAGGGACTCGTTCAAAAAAATGAACAGCCAGAAACTCAAACAAGCCTTCGGCCTCTGCCGTGATATATATACCGTTTTATATATTTCTTTTTTTGCAATCCTGTTTTTTATTCCGGTGCAAAACGCGCTGGGAAATATAACCACCTTTCTCTATCTTGCCATTGCGGGTCTTGGCGCGGCTTTGCTTTTTGCCGCAGTGTTTTTAAACAGGTCGGCTTTTCTCAAGGGGCCAAATCTCATACTTTCGCTTTTTGCCGTTGCTTCACTTATCTCAACGGCCGTAAACTTCAGATATGAGCCGGTTTCAAATATAAAAGAAATATGCTGGATGTGTATTATGTTTTTCCTCATACAGGCGGTTGACGATTCCTGCCCGAGGGAAAAACTGACAAGGCTCTTCCGCCTTGTTTCAAATATCTTCATTGTTATATGGTTCGTGGGTGTTTTTGTGTCCTTCTGCCAGTTTGTGGCGGGTTACGGCGCATGGATAAGCACCCCCTACAACGACAACGATGTTCACCGTGTCGGCTTTGTAGAAGGACGGCTTTTCGGCGTATTCGGCGATCCGAATTATGCCGCCATCGGTTCTTTCTTTGCCATTGTGCTTTCGGTATATAACATGACCGAAAGGGCCCTTGGAAAGCTTGTGCGTGCCTGCTATATAGTTTCCATGGTGTTTGAATACTTCTATATCATTCTTTCGGGTTCCCGCGCCGCTCTTATAAGCACGGCCGTGGCGGTCTTCTTTATCGCCTTTTTCCTGACCTTAAAGTACAAAGCGGTAAGGGACAAAAGCACGGTCGTTCGTGTGCTTTTGTCGGTTGCCTCGGCGGCGGTTTCGGCGGCTCTTTTGGTCATAATAAGCAATCTTATTAAGGAAATTTTAATTTACCTTCCCACCCTATACAGCGAGGTATGTAACGCCCTGGGATTAAGGGTCAAGCAAAACAGCGTGGCAAATCTACACCGACCTGACCTTGAAGAAGACAGTGACATTTCCAACAACCGCTTTAAAATTTGGATTGACTCGATTGCGGTCTGGAAAACCTCCCCGGTGGTCGGCGCCACCCCCAGAGGATATCTTAAATATGCCATGGAAAACCTTGGCGATCTTTATATCGTCAAGAGAGGATATATTATCCACAACGCATATCTTTCGGTATTACTTTTCACCGGTATTATCGGTGCGCTGCTTGTGATTGCCTTTATTGTCTACGCCGCATATCTGGTGCTCAGATTCCTCTTCAAGAGCAACAGTAAAAGCTGTTCCGACTATAACCGGGTGCTTATTCTTTCTGCGGTCATTGTCGCCGAGGCGGTTTCATCGGTTGCGCTGAGCCAGATGTTTTTCTCCCATATGGTTACCGACGCCCTCTTCTGGATGACGGTGGGCTACACCTTCTACTTTATCCGCCAAAGTGAAACCGCAACCGCCTGTTCGGCAGTTGCCGAAAAACAATCCGGACAAACCGACCCAGACCCTTCACAAGCTTAAAAAATGTGAGAAAGCCCGAATGTGTTTACATTCGGGCTTTTTGTGACCCCACGGCACCTTGCTCATATCATAATTCATCATACAGACCGTTTTCTTCCCTATACAGTTCATCATATTTTTCACGGATTTCATCAAATTGACAGTCGTTTATCAATTCAACAACACCGGCATATGATTTTTCAAACATCTTATTGCCGTTAGCCCTTTTCGGCATGCTTTAAGAATTGATATGAGATTTCTATGTCTGTAGATAAATTCCCTTTCACAGAAAACTCCCGACCCAGCGCATAACATAAGCTCGGATATTTCTGTAAAGAATCGCAAAACGCAATCGTAGCATTTTCCCAATCGTCACCAATGATAAAGCTTGCCGCCATGCGGTAATAATAAACAGACATTTCAACATCCTTTAAACCCCATTTATCACTTCCGTATATGTCTCCCAGCTTATATGCTGCGTCAATATTATCATTTACTGATGCAATCTTGAAATAAGCAATAGCAAGAGATAAATTTGGTTCAATATCTCTTCCGTAAAGATAACAATATCCTAAATTTGCTGTTGCCTGAACATTTCCCATAGCAGCGGCAAGCCTATAATATTCTACAGCAGATTTATACCTTCCGCCGCAATATAATTTTGCCCCCTTGCCATTGATATAATTTGAATCTTCCAAAAAAACGGCATTCATATCTGCAGGTGTCAAGGTTAAAATTTTTTCGTTCATAATAAAGTACCTCCAAAAAAATGGTTTCGAACAAAGGATTGTTTTTTGCCTCCGCCCTCAATGTTTGTATTATATCAAAAACAATATCCAATTAAATGGATATTGATCAAAAAATTACATCTTAACACTCGTTTCATCCATATCACCTCTTCGTCGAATTTTATCACTTTAATAGTAGTATACCATACCCATACCGGTTGCGTAAGAAAAAATCATCCTTCCGACAATATGGGTTATCTGCCCCCAAAAACAGCCAATGCCGCCCGAAAATCGGGCGGCATTGGCTGTTTTGATATTCGCGTATTCAAAACCCCTCTTAGGTTTCTACCGGAAAGGACGTAATCTTTTTGATGGCGTATTGCAGGATCAGCAGAGCATCGTTCGCCGTAACACCAACCGTGCCATCCACATCCGCCCTCGTTTGTTGTTCGGCGGACAAATTCAACTTGCCGATGGCCGCTTGCAGAGCCATCAAAGCATCCGCCGCTTCCACATTGCCGTTCGTGTCCACATCGCCATAAAGGATGTCGGCAGGAATATTTCTCGATATAAGGGTTACGTTTTGAACCACCGAGAAAGAGTCCAGATGGATCGTATATGTCTCGGTATAGTGATCCGCTTTGCTCACCCGCAGGATATAGTCGCCGCTCGGGATATTGCTGAACTCGTAGAATGTCTCGGTACCGGTGACGGTCTTAGAATGCATCAGCGAATCGTCGATATCGCGGAGAAGGTCCACCGTGATGTCATCGGTTTCGCTGCCGGTGCTATGGATGGTACCCGAGATGGAATAGGTGGGGGCTTCCCCTTCGCAAACCAAGGTGGTCGAAACGCCGTGGACCCGGCTATTGACCTCGAATCCGCCAATCTCTGCTTCCTGTCCGTTAATCACGCCCGTAACCAGCGATGCGTTCCATTTGTCCACATAGAACTCGTAATCGGGATAGGCCTCCACGTCAATGTGTACGGTATATTCGTGACCGGCGATAAAGGTGTCCGTTTCGTATACCACCTTGCCTGCGGTGTTATCATACCACGATACACCGTCACGAGCATAATACTCAAAGTGATCTATGCGGCCGCCCAGCCAATACTCGTCGTAGGCATTATCACCGTACGCCTGCGAGAACTGTCCGCTGGCAAAATTGACCGTATACGAGGGATGTTCATTCGCATAGGGAGGGGTGATCTCCACGTCGATCTCTTCGATCTCCAGATCATACAATATCGGATAGGTCTCGGTGAGATAAACCAATTTGGTGCTGGGGGTATCGCCATCGTAATAGGGCAGATAACTGCAGCGGTTGCCATCCAGATAGGCGTCGATCAGGGGTTCGCCCGACCAGTTGCTGTTAAGGGAGTTGTTGCCCGTGATCTGCACCAAGATCTCCACTTTGTAGGCATAGTCGTTGGCAACAAAGGGTTCTGCCTTGGCCATTTCCTCCCACTCGCTGGCGGGTTCTAACAGGTTTTTCTTGTACCACTTAACACCGTTGGATACCACCCGACCGAGGGTTTCGTCCACCACGCTGGCAGCAAAGTCGGGGGTATCGTTTTCACGGGGATAGGTGAGTCCTTCCACCTCTACTTCGTACACCGCATTCTTGCATTCGCCAAAGTTGTACTCCACGTTGACGGTGGTGCTGCCAGCTATAGAGACAGACGTTGCCTTTTGTCCGTTGACCCGAACGGTTACCACGTCGCTATCCTGATGCAGTCGATAGCCGTTCTCCTTGTTGGTTCGAAGTTGGAAGGACGCTTTGTAAATATGGCCGTCTTCAAAGTGATCGTCGATACCCATCACCGTGCCGTCGCAATACCACACAGGATCACCATACAGCGCATAGCGGTCATCCTCCACCGTAAAGGCAGCACGAGGTGTGTTCCCTTGCACCGGGATTTTGACGGCAACGTCAAAATCGCGCAAGGCTTCGTATATTTCGAGGTCACCGCCGCTTTCCCACATAGACGTGTTTTTGATCGCAATGGGAGCGGTGGGAACACCGTCTAAATAGCAGAGATGACTGTTGGTGTCCACATAACTGTTCAGCGTCATATCGTCACTGGGTAAGTTGATACCGCCGACAGGCTTAAAGGTACCGCGGTTGATCTGAAGATCCAATTGGTCGGTGAGCAGCATCAAACCGACGTTGTAGCCGGCACCGCCGTTGCCATAGGTGGCGTCAAATGTACCGCCGTCGATAAGGGTCTTGCTGCCAAAAGACAGCATCACGGAGCCGTTTTCCAAGGGGAACATATTTTTACTGTTGTAACTGCCGCCGGTGATGGACAGATCACCACGGCTGTTGATGACCTGGGGATAGACATCGGTGTAGATACCCTCGGCATAGAGGTTGACACCGCTGACGTTCATTTTGCCCCCGTTATAGAACATAGCCGCCGGATAATCGGGCTGACCGAATTTGACGGTCAGATTACCCGTACCGCTGACGGTGAGATCGGCATCCCGAGGGACCACGATAAAATCACTATAGGGTAAATAGGCGGTGGGATCGGCTTGTTCAACGGTGAGGACGTTGTCTTCGGTAATAACCAGATGCTTTTGTCCCGCCACCTTAATAGCGGCATCCCGTTTTTGCTGTACCTCATCCGCCGAGGTGTGTTCCCGCATAGGCAGGGTGTCATAGGCACCGTTCATCTCCACGTAGTGGATATTGGGATTTTCCAGCGCAAATTTAAGACCCGCATAGGATTTGACCTGCATCCGTCTGTCCATAGTGGAGCCGGTACGGCTGTTTTCGAGATGATAGTCGGCAAGGAAATAGAGGGTGAGGAAGATCTCGGTCTTTTGATAATGCCCGCTGGTCAAAAATTCCGCTTCCACCCAATACATATTGGGATCCAAGCCCTCGATAAGCACGGTGGGGGTTTCGGCAAAACGGTAATGATCCTTTTTATCCTCATCGATCTCCAGATGGATACCGAAATGCACCAATCCACGATTGGGAGCGGTGGTGATAACGTTGTTATATTCGTTCATCCAAATATGTTGGGCAAAACCCTGCGATGTGTAGGTGTCACTATAGGGCAGGTCCTCAAAGATGTCGCCCACATAGTGGGCATCGGGCAACTCCCTATTGCTGCGGGGATAAAAGTCGGTATTCTCTTCACAGGTGTTGGCCAAATGGATGGTGTCGAGGACCTTATAATCCTCCACCTCAAATTCAAATTCCGCCACCAATTTTGTCCTCCCGTTTTTCAGGGTGATGGAATCCGGCCTTTCGCCGTTGGATAGGGGGTCGGGTAGGACGGTGTCCTTCTGTACAAACCAAAACTTGCAATCCTCCGCAAATTTGTACCCATCCTTCGCCGTAAAGGTGATGACCAAGCGGTAAATATTGCCGACGGCAAACCGGTCCGCTTTGCCATTGGTGCTATTGGGGTCCTTTACAAATTCGCCCCCCCAAGCCGCTTCCATGGTATAGTTGTTGTAGGCGGACACAAATCGGGGAGGCTGTTTGCCGGCAACAGGAGGCAGGTAGTTGGAGTTTGCATAGCCGCTGTGGTCGTTATAGCAAAGAACTTCTTTGATATCTTCGTAAAGCCGCTCACCCGGCATCGTAAAGGCAACGACGATGCTCACTTCATTGCCCCAACCACGGGTGTGGGTGACTTTGTACTTGGTGGAGGGCAGGTTACGGAAAGAAAAATCCACCGTACTGCCGTAGCCGTTCGGGAAAGCATGGGTGTCTTTGTATTCCGACTTGATCTTAAAGGTCATGCTCAAATAATAGGTACGGCCGGCTTCAAACTCCGCACCCATGATCTTTTCATGACTGCTGATGGGGATATTGTTGAGGCCGGTGGGGTTGGAACCGTATCCGCGGTCCTCGTCGGAATACCAGAAAGTACCCCATTTTTTCTCGTAGACGTCACCCTTGGAGGTGGAGAACATATCCGGATAATTAACAACGGGAGAACCCGGCTTGATCTGTTCCAGTCGGGCGGTGTTAAAGGTAGCACCCACGTTGGTAACGATGATCTTATCCGCCGCCGACGCTGTCAGCGCACCCATAGGCAACAACCCGATCAGCATCACGAAACTTAACAGGATACTGACGATTCTGGTTCTCATTGTCGATTTCATAAAACGGTCTCCTTTCGTCGCACAGGATATGGCGGTCTTCGGGGGGATGCCACCGTCTTGATTTGAGGGGCGGAGTATGGTATACTGGTACCATAGTCATACCATCGACCAAGCAAGGGTGGGCATCGATATGGCTTTTCTACCTCTTATTATATCGGTTTCCCACCCACCTGTCACCACACCAAAAGTGTGGGTTTGGTCCTTTTTTTGAAATATATCGGGGCGATCGCCATATTTTTCGGTTGGTCGTCCAAGGAGTGCGTATATGAAACGATCGGTTGCAAGCCTTTCGGTCGTGCTTTGTTTGAACCTGTGTTTAGCGGGTTGCCAATCCGTTGGCGACAAAACCGCCAGTCTGTCGGTCATCTACGGTGCCACGGCGGTGTTGTCGATGCTGGTGCTGGGCGGATACGGTTTGTTCGTTAAAAAGAAGGACGGCTGGCTTCTTTTGTTGTTGTCCTCGGTGGTGACCGTCAACGGTGGGTATTGGTATCTGGCACTCTCCCACACCCTTGACCACGCTCTGATGGCCAACCGCATCGCCTATCTCGGGTCGGTGTTGTTGCCCCTGTCCATGTTTATGATTATCTTGAAGGTCACTAACACGACCTACAAAAAGTGGTTGCCGGGGATGTTGTTCGCCATCAGCGGACTGGTCTTTTTGGTGGCCGCCAGCCCGGGAATACTAGACGTCTACTACAAAGAGGTCTCCTTTGCGATCGTCAACGGTGTAACCACCCTCGACAAGGTATACGGTCCGCTACATCCGCTTTATCTTTTCTTCCTGCTGGTGTATTTCAGCGTTATGGTGGCGGCCATTATCAAATCCGCCGTGAAGAAGACCATCGACACCACCACCCACGCCATCATTTTGGCGGTAGCGGTGTTTGTGAACATCGGGGTCTGGCTGATCGAGCAACTCGCTAACATCGAGTTTGAGATGCTTTCGGTATCCTACATCATCAGCGAGTTGTTCCTACTGGGGGTCAATCTGGTCGCCGGTGAAAACAAGCGGTTGAAGAAGTTGGTCAAAGAGGCCGAGATTTCGAAAAAGATCACCGCTTTGGATGCCTCCGCTCCCGACAGGGCCATCACACCGACAGAGAACACGGTGGCGGTCGACCAAAAGCAGATTGACCTTTTCCTTACGGGGTTGGAACACCTGACCCAGACCGAAAAACGCATTTTTGATGCCTATATCGCCCGCTTTACCACAAAGGAAGTGCTGGCGTCCCTGAACATCAAGGAAAACACCCTCAAATTCCACAACAAAAACATCTACAGCAAACTGGGGGTCTCC
>CABMOR010000019.1 GCA_902388225.1 uncultured Oscillospiraceae bacterium
CCTTTGTTTGTCGAAGGGACGGACGAGCACACCCTTTTGCTTGAGCTTTAAATAAAGCTCTTTTCCCGAAATTCGGTCGCTTTTTGCAAAGACAAAGTTAGCATGGGATCCGGTGGTCTCAAAGCCCAGCTTTTCAAGCTCCCTTTCGGTCCACTCACGGCTTTCGATTATCTTTTTGCAATTTTCATCATAATACTCCCGGCTGGCCAGCGCCGCCTTTCCCGCCTCGCAGGTCATGCGGTTGACATTATAGGGGTTTGTGGAGTAGCGAAGTGTGTTTATATCGGCTATAAGCGATTGACAGCCAAAGCCAAAGCCCAGCCTTGCCCCCGCCATGCTCCGGGACTTGGAAAATGTACCGGTCACCAGCAGAGTGTCATATTTTTTTATAAGCCCAACCGCCGACTGCCCGCCGAAATCCACATAGGCCTCGTCGATTATGACCACGCTTTTGGGATTGGATTTTACAATGTCCTCAATATCCGAAAGCCCCATATAAAGCCCGGTAGGCGCATTGGGATTTGCGATAACCACCGTTTTGTTTTTCCCCATATAATCATTTTTATCAATGGAAAAATCCTCTTTTAAGGGGATTTCGGTATAGGGAATACGGTTCAGCTTTGCAAAGACAGGATAAAATCCGTAGGTTATATCCGGAAAAATAAGCGGTCTTTTCTCGTCGGCAAAGGCCATAAAAGCAAAATTCAGCACCTCGTCCGAGCCGTTGGTGACCACCACATTTGAAATATCAACCCCGTATTGTTCGGCCAGCGCCTCCCTAATCTCAACACATTCGGGATCGGAATAAAGCATAAGCTTGGCCGACTCCCGAGCTACGGCCTCCTCCACATTGGGAGAAGGTGGAAAGGGCGACTCGTTGGTATTAAGTTTTATATATCTTCTTTCCTTTGGCTGTTCTCCGGGGGTGTAGGGGGACAGTCCGGAAAACCTGTCCGAAAAAAATCTGCTCATAATTTCTCCTCAAAACGGACGGTTGCGCTTCTTGCGTGGGCGTCAAGTCCTTCTTTTTTTGCAAAGAGCGCCACCTTTTCCGACACCTTTTCAAGAGCGTCGGCTGTGTAATAAGTATATTGAGATTTCTTGACAAAATCGTCCACCGAAAGGGGGGAAGAAAATCTTGCCGTTCCGGAGGTGGGAAGAGTGTGGTTCGGTCCCGCAAAATAGTCGCCCAGCGCCTCCGGGCAATTTTTCCCCATAAATATTGAGCCGGCGTGATGTATGCGGTCAAGATAGTCAAAGGGATTGTCAAGGCAAAGCTCAAGATGCTCGGGAGCGATTTCGTTTGCAATGTCAATGGCAAGCTCGAGATTGTACGAAACAATTATCTTTCCGTTTTTGTCAATGGAGGCTCTCGCTATTTCGGCTCGGGGAAGGAGAGGTATCTGCTGTTCAATCTGGTTGCTTACCTGCTTGGCAAAATCCTCGCTGTCGGTAACAAGCACGGCAGTGGCATTTTTATCATGCTCGGCCTGGGAAAGCATATCGGCCGCTGCAAATTTCGGATTACAGCTGCCGTCGGCCACAATAAGAATTTCGCTGGGTCCGGCAATCATATCAATAGCCACCCGACCGAAAACCTGTTTTTTTGCCTCGGCCACATAGGCGTTGCCCGGTCCGACAATTTTGTCCACCTTACCTACCGTTTCGGTCCCGTATGCAAGAGCCGCTATGGCCTGAGCGCCTCCAACCTTGTAAATTTTATCCACTCCGGCAATCTTTGCCGCCGCCAAAATTTCGGGTGTGACCGTACCGTCGGGTCGGGGCGGGGTAACCATCACAAGTTCTCCACAGCCGGCTATCTTTGCCGGAATACTGTCCATAAGCACGGTGGAGGGATATGCGGCGGTGCCCCCGGGAACATAAAGACCCACACGCTCTATGGGAATGACCTTTTGGCCGGTTATTACACCGTTTTTGCTGTTAATTATAAAGCTGTTGCGCACCTGCTTTGAATGGAATTCCCGAATATTCTCCGCAGCCTCGGTAAGCACACCGATAAATTCCTCATCGACGCTTTTATAGGCCGATTCAATCTCCTCGGCAGTCACCTCGAGAGAACCAAGACACACCCGATCGAATTTCTCAGAATATTCAAAAAGCGCCCGATCTCCCCTTTTTCTTACATTATCAATTATCTCGGCCACCGCCGACTCCACATTTGCCGAAAGATCTTCCCGGCAAAAGAGCTGGGAGTTGGGAATACTTCCGTATTTGAGTATCTTAATCACGGTTTTCCACCTGCCTTTTTATCTGCTCGCAAAGGGCCTCAATTTCGAAAGTTTTAAATCTGAAGGCCGCCTTGTTGGCGATGAATCTTGCACTTATGGGAACAACCTCGGCCACCACCTCAAGGTCGTTTTCCTTAAGGGTGGTTCCGGTTTCCACAATATCAACAATAACATCCGAAAGACCCAAAATCGGCGCAATTTCAATCGAGCCGTTAAGCTTTATTATGTCAATATCCCGACCCATCTCGCCGTAATATTTCTGAGCAATGTTGGGGAATTTCGTGGCCACACGAAGGGTTCTTTGGTTGTTCTCACGAAAACCCTTGGGCGCCGCCACGGCCATACGGCATTTCCCCATGTCAAGGTCAAGGAGCTCAAAAACCTCCGGCTCGTATTCAAGCAATATGTCCTTTCCGGCCACACCAACATCGGCGGCTCCTCT
This sequence comes from uncultured Oscillospiraceae bacterium, assembly GCA_902388225.1. Lineage (GTDB taxonomy): Bacteria > Bacillota > Clostridia > Oscillospirales > Acutalibacteraceae > UMGS1484. The sequence goes on from CABMOR010000019.1 coordinate 2,692, forward strand.
TTCGACATATATCGAAACATCCGACGGTTTGACCCAGAAATATCTTACTCCCTTTTGGGAATTTTCAAAGATCAGCTTTCGGCTGTCCTCTAAAATCTCGGGGCAGGGGTAACCGGATTTTTCAAACATACGGTATACCTTTTCCCCTAATCTGCCCTTGGGCAATGCCACATTAAGCATTATACTGTTCCTTTCAAAGTGTTATTTTTTCCTTATATTTAAGCCCGGAGGGCACATTTTTCTGGGCGGTAACGGTCTTGCCCTCTTTAACCGCCGATTTAACCGTTTTCAGAATTTCCTTTTTATCGGTGGAGTTATTATATATTATAAGTGTATCCACGTCATATTCCGGGGCGGGAGTTTCGATGGTTTCCAGTAAATCAAGATAGACCGCAAAGCCCACAGCACCGGAGTTCTTCCCCATTTTTTTCATCAGACTGTCGTACCGGCCTCCCGAAAGAACGCTTTCGGGAATGTTTTGCAGAAAGCCCTTAAAAACAAACCCGTTATAATAATTCATGTCGTTAACGATGGAAAAGTCAAATTTAATTTTATCCGAAAAATCGGAACAGTCAAGTAATTTTGAAAGCTCGGCAAGCTCATCTACCGCCTTTTTCGCATTCTCGCTCAAATCAAGCTTTGACAGCCTTTGAAGAACGGTTGCCCGGTCTCCGTAAATTTCGGTAAAGGCGGCGAGGGTATTTGCATCCCTCTCTGACACTCCGTTTTGTTTGCATACCTTTAAAATGTCGTGTGAATTTTTTTCGGAAAAAAGCTTTATAATTTTATTTGAAAAGTCAATATCCTTACCCATGTCTGAAAGCAAGGCCGAAAGCACGCCAAGATGGGAAAGGTCAAGTACGAAGCTGTCGGAAATAAGGGAAAGCCCTGCCGCCGCAAGGTCAACAACCTCGTATATATCATAAAGGTCGATGTCACCGATACATTCAAGGCCGGTTTGGGTTATTTCCTTAAACCTGTTTGTACTTCCTGCGGGGCGGTATACCTTTTCGTCATAGCAAAGCTTGGTTTTAATTCCCGGTTCATCCAAGATGTTTTTTATTATTGAAAGGGTTACGTCGGGTTTTAAAGCCAAAAGCTTGCCGTTGGTATCATTAAAGGTAATTACACGGTCGCTCACAAGAAAATCCTTATTTTTGGCATACAGCTCATATTCCTCAAACTTGCTCATTTTAAAGGGTCTGTAACCGTATTCGGTGAAAAGATGACGAAAATCCAGCACCGCCGACTCTACGCTTCCGAGAAATTTATTTTTCTTCATTGTTTTCTCCGCCTTTGTTTTTCAGTTTTGAAAGGACGGCTTTGTAACCGCCGTTTCCGTATTCAAGGCATTTGCTTACCCTGCTTATGGTGGTGGTCGAAGCGTTTGTTGCCTTGCTAACCTCGCTGTAATGAGCTCCGTCATAAAGCATTTTCGCCATTTTAAGTCGCTGAGAAATATCAAGCAATTCCTTTATAGTACAAACATCCTCGAAAAACAAACGGCATTCTTCCATGCTTTCCAGCGAAAGCACCGCTTCAAAAAGCTGTTCAACCTCTGGGGTCTGCCAAGCACTCATTTTTTTACCTCACTTTACTACTTTATCATGGTAGAGCGTTGTTTTATTGAATTATAGCACCGGTTACTACCCTTGTCAATGGCAAAGACAAAAAAATTAAGCAAAAAATTAAAGTTTTAAAATCAAGCACAAATTAAAGAGATTATTCAAAAGAAAAGCCCAAATTAAATAGATAAACAAACAAAAGGAAATTCAAGAAAAAGTAACAGAAGCAGTCGGAACAAAAAACAAAGAGAAAAACGAGAACAGTGAAAAGAAACAGTTAATAAATAAAAACAAGACAACTAAAAAACAGTCAAGCAAGAAGAAAAGGACCGAAGTCGGTTAAGACTTCGGTCCTTTATAAGTTAGATCAGTCGATCGTCTAAACGATCAATCACCTAAGAGCCAAAATTATTTGGATTTCTTGGTGATAACGAAAGCTGCTGCCATTGCTGCGCAAAGTACGCCGGCAACTGCTACTGCAGAAGCATCACCGTTCTTGGGGTTGGTGGTGGAGCCGGTGGTGGTGCCGCCGGTAACAACAGCTACGGTGCTGTCGGTGTCAACCTTGGATTCAACCTTGGATTCAACCTTGGATTCACCGGGAGCTACGATCGAAGAATCCTCAACGGGGGGATCTACGATCGAAGAATCCTCAACGGGAGGATTTATGGTCGAAGAATCCACAGGAGGCTCAACGCTGTTTACAACGCCGCCCTTAACAACAGAAGCATTAGCTGCGCTGTCGGCATCGTCATAGGTCTTAGCGGTGAAGAGAACACCAACTTCAGACTTCTCAACATCCTTGAGGACATTGAACTTAAGCTGAACAATAACGCCTTCCTGGTTCTCAGGATAGTCTGCGCCACCGTCGGTGGTTACGAAACCGTACTTAGCAGCGCCGTCAACAACAGCACTGAAGTCGCCGGTACCGGAAAAGCCCTTGGCCTTTTTGAATCCGGTGAACTCGAGCTCTTCGGCATTGTAGCAGGTGGTGTCAACGTCAACGGTGACAGCTGCATAACCGTAAGCAACCTTGGAAAGGGTTACGTCGAGAACGATTGCATCTCCGGCTTTAGCCGAAACTGTGGAAACAGTTGCAGAAACGGTCTCTTCAGCAGAAGCAACAACTGCAAAGCAAGCGATCATTGCTACGCTCAAAACGATTGCGAGAAGCTTTTTCATTTTGAATCATTCCTTTTCTTCATAAATTAAGATTTTGGGCATCTCTATCGAGATTATAATACACGGAATATAAATTGTCAAGTGAAAGTTTCAATTTTTTAATCAAAACATAGAACATTTGACAAAAAATATCCGAGATTACCGAGAAAACTTAATCTTTTTACAGATTAGTCTTCGGAGATAGCTTCTACGGGGCATGCCGCCTCGCAGGCACCGCAAGAAACACATTTTTCAGCATCGATAACATATGTTGCATCGCCTTCGGAAATGGCCTCGCTGGGGCAGGTATCTGCACAGCTGCCGCATTTGATGCACTCATCGCTGATTTTGTATGCCATTGGAACCGCACCTCCTTGAACTATTTGAGAGGTAATGCTCACTCATATAAACACTACTCATTCTCTCTATTGCATTGTATCACATTTTTTTGTAATTGCAAGCATTTTTTTAAGGTAAAATGTGATTATTTTACCAGTTTTGCCGGTTTACATAATTTTTTGCGTATTATGAGGTCAAATAGTAAATTCCTTCCTTCCCTTACATTATAAATATAGCGCTGCAAATACAAGGATTATTCAGAATCATCCGCAAGGTCTTTGTCCTGTTCCTCCGGGACATCCTTTTTTACCTGTCCTCGAATGGGCTTGAGCTCTCTTCGGTTGAACACCTCAACAAAAGTCTCGCCGTCCTTCTCGATGCTTACCTTGACGTCGCCCCTGAGAAGATCAACCGACTCGACCGTACCGACCCCTGACGGAGTCTTGACCGAGGTACCTACCCGGGGGCTGATTTTATGAAGAAATTCATAGGCATCCTGCTCGTATTTCAAACAGCACATAAGTCTTCCGCAGGTTCCCGAAATCTTGACCGGGTTAAGGGAAAGATTTTGCTCTTTGGCCATTTTTATGGACACAGGCTGAAAGGAATTGAGGAATCCCGCACAGCAAAATTCCCTTCCGCATATGCCTAATCCTCCCAGCAGCTTGGCCTCGTCCCTTACACCCACCTGCCTAAGCTCGACCCGGGTGTGGAAAACCGATGCCAAATCTCTTACCAGCTCGCGGAAATCCACCCGTCCGTCGGCCGTGAAAAAGAAGATTATTTTGCTGTTGTCGAAGGTGTATTCCACCGAAATCAGCTTCATTTCGAGCCCGTGGGCAGCAATTTTTTTATTGCAGATACCGAAGGCTTCCTTCTCTTTTTTGCGGTTTTCCTCAAGATGAGCCAGATCCTCATCGGTGGCAATTCGCAAAAGCTTTTTGAGGGGAAGCTCGAATTCCTCGGAAATTTCGGAATTTTCGGAGGCACAGACGCCGCATTCCATTCCCTGGGCGGTCTCGACAATTACCTTTTGTCCCCTTTTGACGGTCATTCCGTCGGGATCAAAATAATACGACTTACCGCCGTCTTTAAATTTAACGCCAATTACTTCGGGCATTTTTTCAACTCCATTATTTTATCATTTCGGCGCACAGCACCGTCAAAAGCAGGTTCATTTTTGGGTTTTCGTCAAGACGCAGAGAGCACTCCTCGCAGAGGCGATAGTCTGCCGCAAGGCTTTGGGAGGTCAGGGCTCCGGCAAGAGCATCGGCCTCTTTAGGAAAACCGGAAATCCCCTCTCCGGCGCCCTCCTTTTTTACATATGCGTCTCTGAAAACAGTCCCCATTTTGCAGATTATCTCTCCCAAAAGAGAGGGGTCCTTTTCAAGAGGGTGAACCGCCTCAAGAAAGCCGGCGGGATCCTGTTTCGCCACCGAAAAAAGCATTTTTGACATTATCTGCTCTCCCTCCCGACCTTTGTCGGACAGAATCCTTTGAGCCTCGCCTATAAGACCCGACGAACATTCGGCCGCCGCTTTCAGCTTTTCTGAGGGGATGTCGGGATACTTCCGGCGCAAAAATTCTTCCACCCTGTCAAGCGTAAGGGCGGGCAAAAGGATGGGCATACAGCGGGAAACCACCGTTTCAAGCATGCTTTCACGCCGGTCGGCGGTTATTATAAAGGTCACTCCTTTGGGCGGCTCCTCGAGAATTTTCAAAAGAGCATTCTGGGCCGGAGGGGCCATTTTTCCGGTTATGACAATGACCTTTCCGGAACCCTCGTTTGGCAAAACGCCGGCTTCCCTTCTGAGATTTCTGATGTCATCAACCGAAACAGTTTGATTTTCTCCGCCGTCTGCATAAATAATGTCGGGGTGACCGGTCACGGCCTTTTTGCAGCTCTTGCAGACTCCGCAGGGAGATTTTCGGTCTGAGCTGCACAAAATTCCGGCCGCAATCAGCCCGGCAAGAGTCTTTTTCCCGCTTCCCGGGTTTCCTTCGATAAGTATGGCTCCGGGTACTGATTTTTCCCTCAGCATTTTTTCAAGAGAGTGAAAAAGTCCCGGTTCCATTACAAAATCAGACAGGTCGGTTATCATAACTTATGAAAACTTTCCACATCAAGGACGAAAACGGTGGCTCCGCCCACGGTTATTTCCAGAGGCATGGCCATGGTGTTGACCGTTCCGTAGGGGGAGGGGTCCTGAATAATCTGGGTGCGCTTACGGGCGTTGTTGCCGATTATTTCAATGGCCATGTCCACCAGTTCATCGTCAATACCGATAATAAACGTGGTGTTCCCCGACTTAAGATATCCGCCGGTTGTAGCCAGCTTTGTGGCCGAAATCTTGGCTTTTGTAAGAGCTCCGGAAACGGTAGAGGCGTCATCGTCATTTACGATAGCAAGTATGAGTTTCATGTTTTTCCTCCGTGTCTTTTCTGATTTTGATGCTACTTCTCTTCATAATCTATTATAATACAAAATCGATTCTTAATCAATAGTTTTTCTGCTGTATTTTTTATCGGTTTTTCCCATCGGTCAGTTTATTGAAGACAAGACATTGTTTTCTTGACAAAAAGAGCTTTGGGAATTATAATGGTATGTAACTCTATAAACGGATAAGTGGGTAAAAAGGAGTGGGTTTATGAAATCCTATCGCAAGGAACTGACATTTAACGTCCCGTCAAGAAGAGGTTTTATAAACATTACGGGAGAGTGCGAAAGAGCCCTCGCCGAAAGCGGCATAAAAGAGGGGCTTTTGCTCTGCAACGCCATGCACATAACGGCAAGTGTTTTTATAAACGACGACGAGCCGGGACTTCACGGCGATTTTGAGCGGTGGCTGGAAAAGCTCGCTCCCGAAAAGCCGTACAGTCAATATGCCCACAACGGCTATGAAGACAACGGCGATGCCCACATAAAGCGTACGCTTATGGGTCGAGAGGTGGTCGTGGCGGTTACCGGCGGAAGGCTGGATTTCGGCCCTTGGGAGCAGATTTTCTACGGAGAATTTGACGGACTTCGAAACAAACGCGTTCTTATAAAAATAATAGGCGAATAAGGAGAAAAACATGAACATCGAAGCATATAATTTAATTATTGACAAAATCAAACCCCTTCTTGACAGCCGCAAGTTTAACACCGTGGATCTTGAAAACGGAAGCTATTTTGAAAACGGAGATGTCGCAATCAGGGTCATCTACAAAGAAAAGGAAAAGCTTTTCTGCCTTGAAAAGGGCGAAGTATCGGAAGGAAAGGCCCCTTCCGACTGGATCGGAATTAACGAGTGGCTATTTGAAGACGGTGCAAAGTCCTCATATGCCTCCTCTATCGGTGCGGATTTTGAGGACACATTAAGAGAGACTCTGGGAATAAAACCCTCGGTCCAGCGTCAGGCCTCGGTCATTCCCACCCGTGCCAAAAAGAACGACCAGCCCACCGTCACCTCTCTCACGGGCAATTTCCTGACCGTTTTTCCTCAGTACAAGGACGAATATCCCAAGTTTATCGCCCAAAACGGCAGTTTTCTTTATGTTGAATTTTATGAGCTCCGCTGCTCAGGAAGCTGCTCAAGGAAAACGACAAAAAAAGACTTCAGAAATATTTTGACATGCTTGATGAGGCATACCGTCTGGGAGACAAAGAGGTTCGCGCGGTAATCAGCACCTGCATCCTCGCCACAGCTCTTAAAGGCGAAAAGGAGCTGACCGAGTCGGCTCTCGGCTATCTCAAGGACAAAAACTATCTTGCCGTCTCTCTTAAGAATTCTCTTGCCATAAAAAAATAATCAAAGGGTGTTTAATACGGATAAAAAATCAATGCCCATAGGCATTTTTGACTCGGGTCTGGGCGGACTTACCGTGGCCTCGGAGGTCAGGAAGCTTTTGCCCGGCGAGGATATTATATACTTTGGGGATACCGGCCGTGTGCCCTACGGGAACCGAGGCCGGGATGTCATCCGGCGCTATGCAAAGGAGGATGCGGAATTTCTCCTTTCAAAAGGTGTAAAACTCATAATTGCCGCCTGCGGAACGGTCAGTTCGGTTGCCTCAGATATAGGCGACACCCTTCCCGTACCCTTTGTGGGGGTTGTGGCGCCTGCCTCGATTTCAGCCGTGCGCGCCACCAGAAACCGCCGTATCGGCGTTGCGGGAACAGCCGCCACGGTAAGCAGCGGTTCCTTTGTAAGGACGATAGGAAAGATCGATCCGGAAATTTCGGTCTTTACAAAGGCCTGTCCCCTTTTTGTCAACATTGTGGAGGAGGGGTATTTTTCCAAAGCAGACCCCCTTCCGGCTCTTGTCACCGAAAGATATCTTGAGCCCTTAAAACAGGCCGATGTGGACACGCTCATACTGGGATGTACTCATTTTCCCATGCTGTCCGAGGTGATTTCCGAATATATGGGAGAAAAGGTAACCCTTATCAATGCCGGAGAGGAAACCGCCAAAACGGCCAAAGCCGCTCTTGAGGCGGACGGTCTTTTGAACGACGGACAAAGGACGGGAAAGTCGGAATTTTTTGTCAGCGACCGACCGGAAGGCTTTTCCCGCATTGCCGAAGTTTTTCTCGGCAAAAAAATTTCCGGCGATGTTACGGCAATAGATTGGAGCGACGTGCTTTGAAGGACGTTATTATAGAAATAAAGGGCACCCAGTCCTTCGGAGGGCCGGAGCCCGAGGTCATAGAAATGACGGTCGAGGGCAAGCTTGACTGCCAAAAGGACAACATAACTCTGTTTTACGACGCCGATGACAGCGAGGGCGGCTGTATCTCCACCACTCTGACGGTGGACAGGGGCGGCGCCCATCCTCTTGTCACCCTCGACCGGGAGGGTGAGGATGTCGGCCGCATGACAATTCAAAAAGGCAAACGCCACATGAGCCTTTACCAAATGGGTCCATGTGAATTCTCCATGGGTGTTTTCGGAGAGAATGTGGCCTGCTCCCTCGGTCAAAACGGCGGAAAGCTTAACATGAAATACACCATCGACATAAATTCGACCTTTGCGGGACGAAACGAAGTGGATATTACGGTTAAAGCCATTGAGAGCTGATTTTAAAAGCCCTTATGAAAGGATTTTTTTATGTCTAAAATAGTAAGCAAATCGGAAAAGGAAATCAAAGAAGCCATTATCAAAGCCCTGAATGCCGCAATGGACAAGCAAGACCTTCCTAAAAGCGACATTCCTGACTTTAAAATAGAAATCCCCGCCGACAGGGCAAACGGAGACTATGCCTCAAATGCGGCCATGGTTTCGGCCCGAGCCTTTCGCATGGCTCCGGCAAAAATTGCCCGGATTATAGTCGATAATCTCGACCTTTCAAGCACCTACGCAAAAAGCGCCGAAATTGCCGGACCGGGATTTATCAATTTCCGTCTTTCTCCGAAATTTTATTCCGATATTCTTGAGGACATCACAAATCAGGGCGAAAACTACGGACGTTCAAACTTTGGCAAGGGCAAAAAGGTCGATGTGGAGTTTGTTTCGGCAAATCCCACCGGGCCCATGCACATCGGCAACGCAAGGGGCGGAGCTCTCGGAGACTGCCTCGCAGGCGTACTTGATGCCGCCGGGTATGAGGTTTGCCGTGAGTTTTATATAAACGACGCCGGAAACCAAATCAACAAATTCGGTCTTTCCCTTGAAGTCAGATATCTTCAGCTTTATAAAGAAAATGTCGAGATGCCCGAAGACGCCTACCACGGGCAGGACATAACCTGCCATGCCGAGGCCTTTGCGGCAATACACGGGGACAGCTTTGTGGACTGCGACAGCGACACCCGCAGGAAGGCTCTCGTGGAATACGCCCTCCCCCTTAACATCGAAGGACTTGAACGGGATCTTGAAAAATACCGCATAAAATATGACGTGTGGTTTAAGGAAAGCACCCTTCATCAAAACGGCGATGTTAAAAAAATTGTGGAGATTCTCACCGAGAAGGGCCATACCTACGAGCAGGACGGGGCCATTTGGTTTAAGGCCGAGCAGTTCGGTGCCGACAAGGATTTTGTGCTCGTGCGTTCAAACGGTGTTCCCACCTATGTTGTTCCCGATATTGCATATCATTATAACAAACTGGTTACTCGGGGTTTTGATACGGCGGTGGACGTGCTTGGCGCCGATCATCACGGCTATGTCCCGAGACTCAAAGCGGCTTTGCAGGCTCTTTCGGTCGATCCCGACCGTCTTAAGGTCGTGCTTATGCAGATGGTCAGGCTTGTGCGCGGAGGAGAAGCGGTTAAGCTTTCCAAGCGAAGCGGCAAGGCCATTACCCTCGTTACACTGCTTGATGACGTGCCCATTGACGCGGCAAGATTTTTCTTTAATTTAAGGGAACCCAACACCCATTGTGAATTTGACCTTGACCTTGCGGTGGAGCAATCCAGCGAAAATCCGGTTTACTATGTTCAGTATGCCCACGCAAGAATTTGCAGTATCCTTAAAAATCTTGCTGCCGAAGGAATCTCTCCCAAGGTCATGTCCTCCTCCGACCTTGACATTCTCACGGCCGGGGAGGAAACCGAGCTCATACGCCACCTGGCGGCTCTGACCGGGGAAATAATCGATGCGTCTATCTCCCTTGACCCCTCAAAAATTACAAGATATGCTGTCGAGCTGGCCACCCTTTTCCATAAATTTTATAACTCCTGCCGTGTTCGCTGTGACGACGAGGCTCTCATGTATGCCCGTCTGCATCTTTGCATTTGCACTAAAACCGTGCTTAAAAATGTCTTGAATCTACTTAAAATTGACGCTCCCGAAACAATGTAAGAGGTAAAAAAATGTCAAAACCCTTAGTGGCGGTGGTCGGCCGACCCAATGTCGGCAAATCCACCCTTTTCAACAAGCTTATCGGTTCGCGGCTGTCCATTGTGGATGACACCCCCGGTGTGACCCGCGACCGCATATATGCTCCCTGTGAGTGGTGCGGGCAAAAATTCATGCTGGTGGACACCGGCGGAATCGAGCCACATTCCCAAGACATAATTCCGTCCCAAATAAGGGCTCAGGCCGAGCTTGCAATCGAGCTTTGCGATGTCATTTGCCTTGTAACCTCTCTTCCCGACGGTGTGACCGCCGCCGACAGCGAGGTGGCCTCAATGCTGCACAAAAGCGGCAAGCCGGTTGTGCTTTGCGTCAACAAATGCGACGGAGTAGGGGAGGTTCCCCCGGAATTTTACGAGTTCTATAATCTCGGTCTTTCCGACCCTATCGCCGTTTCGGCCGTGCACGGTCACGGAACCGGAGACCTGCTTGACGAGATTTGCAAATTCCTTCCGGTATACAGCTCTCAGGATGAGGAGGACGATTCCATTAAGGTTGCGGTCATCGGCAAACCCAACGCCGGAAAATCCAGCCTTATAAACCGCATT
>CABMOR010000020.1 GCA_902388225.1 uncultured Oscillospiraceae bacterium
AGTCTTTATATTTAAAGTCCATTTCCTTTCCGCCCACAATTGCGTTGAGCTCGGCAAGGTCGGCGGGGACGGTCCAGTCGAGGGTGATGTTGGTGAAGGGAGACTGGGTACCCCAGCGGCTGGGGGTGTTTACGCCGTAGATGAAGGACTGGATGCACTGTTTGACCTCTTTGTAGGAAAGGTTGTCCACCTTGACAAAGGGGGCAAGATAGGGGTCGAAGGAGGAAAAGGCCTGAGCGCCCGCCCATTCGTTCTGCATGATTCCTAAGAAGTTGACCATCTGGTTGCAGAGGGTCGAAAGGTGGGAGGCGGGGGAAGAGGTTATCTTTCCGGGAACTCCGCCAAGTCCCTCCTGAATAAGCTGTTTAAGCGACCATCCGGCACAGTAACCGGTCAGCATGGAAAGGTCGTGAATGTGTATGTCGGCGTTTCTGTGGGCGTCGCCGATTTCGTCATCATAGACCTCCGAAAGCCAGTAGTTGGCCGTAATGGCCCCCGAATTGCTTAGAATAAGCCCTCCCACCGAATAGGTGACGGTGGAATTCTCTTTGACTCGCCAGTCGTTTATCTGAAGATAATTGTCAACAATTTTTTTATAGTCAAGCAGGGTAGTGCTTAAATTTCTGAATTTTTCCCGCTGTTTACGATAAAGTATATAGGCCTTGGCCACACTGTCGTATCCGCTCTTAATGAGCACCGATTCCACGCTGTCCTGAATGGCCTCGACGGTGATTTTACCGTCGGAAATCTTTTGCTCAAAGTCAGATGTGACCTTGAGAGCCAGAAAGTCTACCGTGTCGGGGTGGTAGTTCATCTCACAGGCGTCAAAGGCCTTGGTAATGGCGTTTCTGATTTTGGAAAGGTCAAAGTTTACTTCCTTTCCGTCTCTTTTGATAACGGTGTACATATACTTTTCTCCTTTAAAAATTTTTCATATCTCTACCTGTCAAAAATATCTTATGACAGAAAATGCTCGCCGATTATGAGTATACACAATAAAATCGGTATTGTCAAGAGGTAAAACACAATATATTGTGGATTTTTTAAATTTCGGTTCCCCTTATTTGCACATTCGGTATATATTTCGAGGCGGCTTTTCTCATTTCTTCCAAGGTTTCGGGCAAATGAGCCGAAAGATTGCGCCCGATAAGATTACCGCTGTCGTTAAACTGCTGTAAAAAGTAATTTTCGGCCGGTGCAATCCATTTGGCGATGTTTTCTATATCTGAGATTTCGTGAAGCTCTTTAACCACGGTGGTGCGGAATTCATAGGGGACAAGGTTCCTCTTGAGCAGCGCGACGGTCTTTTCCACCGGACTTATGTCAAAATCCGAAAGTCCGACGGTTTTGCCGTATTTCTCACGGCTGTTTTTAATGTCCACCGCCACATAGTCGCAAAGGCCTTGATTTATTATGTCTTCAAGTCTTTGAGGAAAGCTTCCGTTGGTATCGATTTTAACTGCGAAGCCAAGCTCTCTGACCTTTTTTAAAAATTCCGGAAGCTCCTTATATAAAAGCGGCTCTCCTCCCGTGATGCAAACTCCGTCAAGAAGTCCCTGCCTTTTTTTTAGAAATGAGAGAATTTCCTCCTCGGGTGTGGCGTCTGCTTTGGAAAGCTCGGTGACAAGCAGGGCGTTGTGACAAAAGGGACAGCGGAAATTGCATCCTCCGGTAAATAGGGTGCAGGACACCTTTGACGGAAAATCCAGAAGGGTCATTTTTTGAAGTCCGTGAAAATTCATTTTTGCCTCCTACACAATATGTTGTGGTTGTATTCTATCATAGCCCTTTACAAATTGCAATATATATGATATACTTTTTGAAGAAAAATTTCAGATAACCTTTAGGAGGATAAAAAATGAGCTTTGAAAAGGTGATTTCGGCTGAAGATTATGTCGAACCGACCTGTCCTTTCTGCGCTCTGGGAGAGCAAAAGGAAAACTTCATACCAACCGACCGGGTGATTTCGGCACTGGATAAATATCTTGACAAAAACGATTATGACGGCGCCCTTTCGCATTTGCTTTATTGGCAGAAGGAGGCCGAGGCCCTTTCCGACGACCGGGGTCTTTTTTCGGTCTGCAACGAGCTTTGCGGACTTTACCGCAAGACCGGCAAAAAGGAGCAGGCTTACAAAGAGGTCGAAAGAACGCTGTCACTTATTGAAAAGCTTGACGCAAAGGGCTCGGTAACCGAAGCCACCGCACTTGTCAACGCCGCCACGGTGTATAAGGCTTTCGGGGAGGCGCAAAGAGGTCTTCCCCTTTTCGACCGTGCCCTTGAGCTTTATCAAAAGCTTTTGGACAAAAATGACGGCCTTTTTGGGGGGCTTTATAACAATAAGGGGCTTTCCCTTTGCGATTTGGGGCAGTATATGCAGGCACGGGACTGCTTTATGAAGGCCATAGAAATCATGGGGAAAAACCGCTACGGGCAGTCGGAGCAGGCCATTTCCTACCTTAATATGGCCGACACCTATTACCGTGAAAGCGGGGAGCAGGCTGAAAAAAAGGTGAACGACTGTGTCGAAAGGGCGTGGGAGCTTTTAAACGACGAGAGCGTTCCCCACAACGGATATTATGCCTTTGTGGCCGAAAAATGCGCCCCTACCTTCGGCTTTTACGGCTTTTTTGCATACGAAAACGAGCTTAAAGAGCGGGCGGAGAAAATATATGCGGGGAATTGAAGGAGCAAGGGAATATTTTAGGCTTTACGGCAAGAAAATAAAGGAACAATTCCCCGATGTTATTAAATATCTTGCCTTCGGCATTTGCGGTCAGGGGTCGGAATGTCTCGGCTTTGACGACGAAATTTCCAGAGACCATGATTTTGAGCCGGGGTTTTGCATCTTTTTGCCGGATGAAGATGTTGTCGGGCGCAAAACCGCCTTTGAGCTTGAACGGGCATACTCAGATCTTCCGAAGGAGTTTGACGGTGCCAAGAGAAGCCTTGTGGCTCCCGTGGGAGGGAGCAGACGGGGGGTTATTCGAATATCGGAATTTTTCGAGGCAAGAGTCGGGGAAGGGGGCGGACGCCTTTCAAACCGACAGTGGCTTTCCATTCCGGAATTTTATCTTCTCGAGGCCACAAACGGAGAAATTTTCGAGGATAATTACGGGCTTATGACCGAAACAAGAAAAAGACTCGGGCGGTTTCCCGAGGACATAAGACTGAAAAAACTGGCCTCAAATCTTTTGCTCTGCGGGCAGTCTGGCCGGTATAATTTCCAAAGGTGTATTTCCCACGGCGAAACCGGCGGTGCCCAATTGGCGGTTTTTGAATTTGTAAATGCGGCCATGAAAACGGTATTTTTACTTAATCGAAAATACTGCCCATTTTATAAATGGAGCTTCAGGGCTCTTAAAGGGCTTGATAAGCTTTCTCAGCTTTCCGACAGCTTTGAATTTCTGATTACAAGCGACAACGACCAAAAAACCGCCGCCCTCAAGGCCGAAATAATAGAGGATATATGCCGTATGATCACATCCGAGCTCAGGGCTCAGAAGCTTATCGGCGGGGAGGAGGATCCCGAGCTTCAGGCCTATGCGGTCAATTCGTCCATAAGCGACCCGGAAATAAGGAATATGAACATTCTCGCAGGGGTATAGAAAAGCTCTGATTTGAGTTTTCAAATCAGAGCTTTTCTCTTAGGCTTTATCAGCCCTTAAGGCCTTTTTCCTGGCGAATCATGTCCTCGACAACAATGTCGTAAATTTCTCCCAGGGTCGAGCAGTATTCCAGCACCTTCCAGGGCTCGTTGGTGTGGAAATGGATTTTTATAAGATCCTCGTCCCCCACCGCAAGCAGGCAGTCGCCCTTGAAATTTTCGGTGAAATAGTCGTGAATTGCATCCTCGTCGAGGTCTTCTCCTTCAATGAGAAGCTGGGTGTCATAGCGAAATTCGGTCATAAAAATTCTCCTTTACTCAAAATCCTTGCCGTCACGGGTTTTGACGGCCGTTCGGTCTATATGAACGGGACAAAATTCCCGGTCACAGTATTTTTCCAGCGCCTTTATGACAAGGGAGGGATTAATATTGTGCTCGCTCCCCGTCGGCAGACGCATATTTATCCTGACCCCGTCGGCGGTTTGAAAGAGCGACAGATCGAAAATATCCGGAGCAAGGTCGATTTTCCTTGTGTCCCCCTTTTTAGTCTTTTTTTCGGCAATTATGCTGTCCTCGAGAAAGAAACTCTTTATTTTTCCGAAAATGTCGGCACATTCAAAAAGCTCCAAATTATAAACGGCGCTTTCTATCTCTTTGGCCTTGAAAACAGGGGTCTTTACATCGGTTATGACAATGTTTTTGGGCATACATTCCGCAAGCCTTTGCTTTATCGTCCCGTGAGAAACCGGGGAGGTCAGACGGAAATCCATGGTCTCTCTTTGCCCCGACTGTCCCACCGAAAGGGGAAGGGCAAAGGTGACATACGGGTGGGGATTAAATCCCTCGGTGTGCCAGAGGGGAAGTCCGGTTCGCTTGAGCGAGCGCTGCATAAAACGGCTCAAATCAAGGTGGGAAATATATTTTGCGTCTCCCACTTTTTTAAAGAAAACGCGGATATCGAAAAAGTCCATCAGTCGCAGGCCCTCCCTAAAAGCTTGTTGGCACCGCAGCCGTTGCATTTTTCACGGCAGTTTTGGGTTGTGACGGCGTTTTTGGCTTTTATGCTTTCGTTCATGAAATACCCTTCGGGAATTCCGATGTCAATGTGGGACCAGGGGAGCACCTCGGTGTATTCCCGGCGGCGATTGGCAAAGAATTTTGGGTCAACACTGCATTTTTCAAAGGCACTCATCCAGACATCAAAGCGAAAATATTCGCCCCAGCTGTCAAATTTACAGCCCATTTTAAAGGCCTCATAAATGACGGGACAAACCCTTCTGTCTCCCCGGGCGAGTACCGCCTCGAGAAAGCTGGTTTCGGGGTCGCTCCAGCTCAGCCGGATTTTTCGGCTGCGGGCGTTTTCTACCAGATGCTTTTGTTTGGCCTTTATGGTTTCTATGTCGTCCTGAGGCTCCCACTGGAAGGGGGTAAAGGGCTTGGGTACAAAGGCCGCACAGCTGACCGATACCGTGACCCCTTTGCCCTTGGGCTTGTTTGGCATGCTGTAAAAGGTGTCGACCACCTTTTGGGCGAGATTTCCTATTCCCGACACATCCTCAAGGGTTTCGGTGGGAAGTCCCAGCATGAAATAAAGCTTGACCGAGGTGTTGCCTCCCGAAAAGGCGGTTTTGGCCGTGTTTATGACGGCGTCCTCGGTTATGTTTTTGTTGATTACATCCCGAAGGCGTTGAGTGCCGGCCTCGGGAGCAAAGGTCAGTCCGCTTTTGCGAACGCTCTGAATCCGCCGCATGAGCTGCTCGGGGAAGTTGTCCACCCGCAGGGAGGGCAGAGAAATGTTTACCTTGTCCTTCTGAGTCCAGTCGAGCATGTCCTCGAGGAGCTTCGGAAGCTGTTTATAATCGCTGGTCGAAAGGGAACAGAGCGACAGCTCCTCGTATCCGCATTTGTCGCAAACCGATTTTGCCTGAGCATTGATGACATCGGGAGATTTTTCCCTTATAGGGCGGTATACATACCCGGCCTGACAAAATCTGCAGCCTCTTATACAGCCTCGGAAAATTTCCTCCACGGCCCGGTCGTGAATGACCTCCATAAAGGGCACAACGAATTTTTCCGGATAATGCGTCTTGTCCAGATCTTTTACTATTCTTTTGGTGATTTTTGCCGGAACCCCCATGTCCGGGGTTATGGCGGCTATGGTGCCGTCCGATTTATATGTGACCGTATAGAGGGAGGGTACATAAAATCCCTCAAGCTCGGTGGCAACGGCAAAGAGAAATTTCTTTCGGTCAAAGCCGGATTTTTTGTGCTTCCCATAAAGTTCGCACAGCTCGCACAGCGCCTCCTCCCCCTCTCCCAGAGAGATGATGTCGGCGAAATCGGCCAGCGGCTCGGGATTATAGGTGCATGGGCCTCCCATGACCACAATGGGCTGTTGGTTTGAGCGGTCCTTTGAAAAAATTGGCACATTTGCAAGGTCGAGCATGTTGAGAACATTGGTATAGCTAAGCTCATACTGCATTGTGAACCCGATAATATCGAAATCGCAAAGAGGGTCACGGCTTTCCAGGGCGAAAAGGGGGAGACCGTTTTCTCTAAGCTGCTTTTCCATGTCCTCCCAAGGGGCAAAGCAGCGCTCGCACCAGACATTTTCCATTTGGTTCAGGCAGGAATATAGAATTTTTATGCCGAGATGGGACATGCCCACCTCATAGCTGTCGGGAAAGCAAAAGGCAAATCGCACGTCAATATTGGATTTATCCTTGACGACCGAGTTGAGCTCTCCGCCCACATATCTTCCCGGCTTTTCCACCCTTGAGAGCATTTTTTCAAGCTGAAGCTCTGTCAAATTAACATCACCTTTATCCGTGATTTGCGCCGCCGGCATATAAAAAGGCCGCCGAACGGATCTTCATTATTTTACTATAAATCAGACCTGTTTGCAACCGAAAAAAATTCAAAGAAATATTACCGCATACTTTGATGAAATCTCATAAGCCAAAAGGGCGGCTCCGAAATAATCGGAACCGCCGTAAAATCATTGTATCTTGTTTTGACAGTCGGGACAGTAAATTCCGCCTCCGGAGGAAATCCATCCCTCGGGGAGCTGTCCATAGGTGTTCTGCTCTTTGCGGCATCCGTAGCAGGAGTAAAAAACACACCCTCCTGGATATAATTCCTGAAAATCGTCACGGGGAGGTTCGGAAAAATCGTCAATCTTTCCCACGGCATACTGCAAAATCATCAGCGCATCCTCTGCATCAATTTTTCCGTCGCCGTTAACATCGCCGGCTTTCTGCATAATGGGTTTGCCGGAAATTTCGTCGCTCAATGGAATAAGGTCGATTGTGAAATATTTAATATTAAATTCGGGAAACCGATCCATGAAAAGAATGACATATCCGTCCTTTTTAAAGACGAAACCGGCAGATAGCTTGTTTGCAACACCGTCCCAATAAATATATTCGGTTCCCTCGGCATCACCGGTTTTCAGCGTCCCGTATTGCATAACATCTTCATAATCCGAAGTAAAGGCAGAAGCGAATTCCGATTCCAAATCGCGATTTAATCTCTTGTCCTCCGGAATCATTTTAAAAAAAGATTTCCATCGGGCGTAACCGTCGGGGGTGAGGTTGATATCATCAAGATAATCCCCCTCTATAATCGGATACTCTGATGTATAATCATAACAGAAAAATAAGAAAAATGTTTTTTTGAAGTATTTTGAATTTCTGCTTGTAGGATAGGGGAAGCCTCCGAGCTCCTTAAAAGTCTCAAACATGACGGGAATTGAATCTTCCTGTGCAATGTTATTAAACCAAGAAAGAACCTCTCGCTCGCCGTATTTGACATAAAAACCTTTGCCGTCCGGGAGTAAATCTCCAAAAATGTTTTTTTCAAAATCGTGTGTGGGGAATTTGCGGATTTTCGCCACCGAATACTGAAGGGTAAGCAAAGCGTCATCCACGTCGATTGTTTTGTTGGCGCTCACATCCGCAACCTTTAAGTCGGTATTCTCGATTGCTCCGGCGGAAATCATCGAACCTGCCCCAAGGCATACTGCAACCAAAAGTGACACAAATTTTTTGAATCTCATGACTCAACCTCCTTACAGGTTATTTTCTAAATAGTCTCGTATAGCCTGCTTGCAATCTGTGCAGTATAAATTATCATATGAATCAGGATCGTTCAGCAAGTTAAGCATTTGTCCGTATGTTCTGTTATACGACATAATACACTCCCCATGGTTTGTATCAGCTTTTCCGCCTGCTCCCAATAAATGAGACTGTTCATGAAGCATGGTTAGAAGAGAACGGTGGCTTCTGTTGTCTCCGGTTGAATCGGCCATAACAGTACATCCGGAAACGTCGGGTTTAAAAGCTACGCCTGCCCAGTATGATCCGTGCGAATCAGTTTCGTCTTTGTATACACACAATTTATGACCAACCGAAAGAGCGTAAATTTCTTTCATTTGCGAATTGGGTTGATGCAATGCAATAAGATAATCATTGTTTTTTCTAAAGCTTGTATGATGCCCTGTATTGAGATCTTTCCCTCCACCATCGGCACACGCTTCGCTGGAACATCTTGTGCAATACGAATCCAAATCATTGGGGTCGAGTTCGGTGCATTGGTCAACGAAAGAATTCATTAGTGTGGGCGAATTTCCGTTTATGACCCTGATATCAAAAACATTTTCCAAAACCTCATTTAATTTGGATTGACATTCGGCTATATATTGTGCAGGATCAATGCCCGAAGCAGCATGTCTTTTGACATAGGAATTGTCATAGTAATTATAAATGGTCACCTCGGCGCCGTAGATTCGCCAGCTTCCGCCGTAGGTGTTATATTCAAGCTTTGGCATGGATGCCCCGCGGGTGGTAAGGAAAGTATCCTGTTTGCTTTTGGGAACGAGATAAAAATTATCTCCGCTGCCGTTGACATACCATTTTTGACTGTCTGCTCCGGTGTATGCCGAAAGACTGACGGCTCCCGAGGCGGTCAGCGCCTTTGTGTCGTCGCCCTTTTGGGTGATTTTATAAAGACCGTTTCCGAGATGGGTAAATTTATATTTGAAATCGTTTATCGTTCTTTCATAGTCGGCGACGGTTCCGTATCCGCCCGACAGGGCGGTCTTGAGATTCAGGCCGTCATCGGTGCTGCGCAAGCGGTAAATTTTTCCCGATGTAATGTTTGGATTTTCCTGCTTTGAAAGATATCCGTGAGACCAAAGCGAGGTGGCCTTTCCGGTGGAATACTGAAGAGCAAGAAGAGAGTCGGCCGCCGTGACGCTTCCGTCTCTGTCCACGTCGGCGGCAATGGCAGCGTCTCCCGAAAGGGTTACCTTTCCGTTTGAAGCCTGCATAATATACAGCGCGTCTGAGGAATCGATGATTCCGTCGTTGTTTGCGTCGGCCATAAAGATTTTTCGAATCCTGATTCCCGAAGAGCAGCTTACAAGAATATTGTCAAGACTTTGAATTGCTGTTTTTCCCTGAAGACGGTATTCCATTATTTCGCTGCCCACCGCAAGGGGAGTGAAAACGTTTGAAGAAAACTGAGCATTATTCCGTCCGTCGGTTAGCTGTTGCTGTCGCTTGAAGCTGATAATATTGGCTTCATCGTTGTCAATAAGACCATTTGAGGGAGTACATTCCACAACATTTAAGTTGGAGGGAAATGTCAGATTTCCCGAAATATTATTTATATTCGACGCCTCAGCCTCGAAATACACAAGATAGCAATACTGCTTTTCTCCCTCATAAAGGGCAAAAGGAGAAACAAATCTGTCGGCAAGGCTGAGCAAATCCTTAAAGCTTGATATCGACCTTAAATCAAGGTTTTGAGACGGGACGGGGGTTTCGGTTTCGGCTGCCGCCGGAACAGAACAAAGAGCAAGGGAAGCGGCCAAAACCGCCGAACAAAGTATTGCAGGTAATTTTCTTTTTTTCATACTTATACTTCCTTTTGTGTCGTTGATTTGATTCGTTTTTTAAAGAAGTTTTGCCGCCCTTACATAAGTATTGCGCTCACTCCTCTCTGAGCTTAATTATTTGTTGGACGAGGTTTGTGTACTGAAATTCCTCTGAAATTATTTTACCTCTATTTTCCAACAAAGTCAAGACATATATTACAAAAATGTGTATGAAAATCACGAAAAATTATTTAAAAAAACAATCAAGCCTCGGTTTGGGAGAAAAAATCTTTTTACGAGCGTTTTGATTTGCCATAACAAAAACTCCGTTATATTTTTCGAAAAGTTTCAAAAAACGGTTATTCAAGAGATTGACACACTATGTTTTTTGTGATAAAATCGACTTGTAATGACTTTAATTTGTGAAATTGTGCTAAATTCGGAGGAAACGCCTTTGGGAACGGTTATATGTGTTGGGTCCGGAAAGGGCGGCGTGGGGAAAACCGCGGTTGCAGTTTGCCTGGCCGCTTGCCTTGCCGAAGCCGGTAAAAAGACCCTTCTTTGCGATTTTTCCATTCCCTTCGGGACGGCCGACATGTTTGTCAGCGGAGGAGAGAGGGCGGTTTTTGATCTTTCGGATTTTGCCTGCGGGAGGGCCGAGCTTTCGGAGACCGAGGTTGAGGTTGAGGACAATCTCTTCTTTGCCGCCTCGGGGAAGGCCGTGCTTTCCGAAAGGGAGCTTGCCGACTGCGTTAAAAAGATCGACCGCTTTGCGGGCAGGTACGATTTCGTGGTGGCCGACTGTCCCGCCGACGGGAGGCTGACTGTGGAGAAAAATTTTTCAAAAATCCTTTCCCTTTGCGTTACCCGTCCCGACCCCGAATCGGTTCGCTCTGCTTCGGTTTATGCCGGCCTTGTTTCAAGACTGTCACCCGTATGGGCAAAATATATACTCAACTGCTTTTCGAGTAATGCCGTGGGAAAGGGAAACGGCCTGGATTTGCTGACCGACAGGGTGGGACTTCCCCTTTTGGGCGTAATTCCTCAAAGCGGGGAAATGGCAAAATGCCTTTGCTGCGGACAGAGCCTCAAAAGAGGAACGGCAAAGGGCGCCTTTGAGCGCATAGCCGGCCGTATATGCGGGCAAAGCATTCCCCTGCCCGATCTTGGAAGAATATAATCAGAGAAGAAAGGAAGATTATTATGCATATAGCCTTAATCGCGCACGATTCTAAAAAGGAGCTTATGATACAGTTCTGCATTGCCTACTGCGGCATACTCAGCCGTCACAGGCTTTGCGCCACCGCCACTACAGGAAAGCTCATTTCCGAGGCAACCGGCCTTCAGATACAGAAATATTTGAGCGGAGCTCAGGGAGGAGACCAGCAGATTGCCTCCCGCATCGGATGCGACGAGATTGACCTTTTGCTCTTCTTCCGCGACCCGCTGACCAAGGGAGATTTTGAGCCCAACGACGCAAATCTTCTGCGCCTTTGCGATGTGCACAATGTCCCCGTTGCTACCAATATTGCCACCGCCGAGGTGCTTATCCACGGCCTCGAAAGGGGAGACATGGATTGGCGCAATATCGTAAACCCCATAAGCTGAGCCGGTATTATATTATATGAGACAAACGCTGCCCTGATTTAAGGACAGCGTTTTTGTTGTTTTTTGTTTTCAAAAGAAAAGAGGCCTTTTCGGTATTTTCGGATTATTCCTCCTGGGAGTTTAGGCGGTACTGAACATCATCCTGGTGGCGGTAGAGCTTTCGGTCAAGCCCCCAGACCTTTCCGGTTGTCTTGCCCTTTTCCACACCCTCTTGGGCGGCTAGCATTTCAAAAAGCGCCGCGTCAAGATGGTCGATGGCCGAAACAACCTCGGCCTCGGGGAACATGGGGGGAACGGGACTGCCGTATTCGGGAATTCCGTGATGGGAGAGCACAATATGTTCAAGAAGCATGACCGTTTCGGGGTCGGTGCCAAGCTCTCTGCCGGCAAGGCCGATGTCAATGGCACCGCCGACAATGTGCCCCACAAGCCCGCCGACCGGAGTGTATTCCGAGGCAAGGCCGGTGTCGGCAAAGCTGATTTCTTTAAGCTTAAACAGGTCATGAACTATAATTCCGGCATATACCAGGTCTTTTCGCAAAAAGGGATAGACCGAGCAGACGGCCTTTGAGACCCGGAGCATGGAAAGGGTGTGGAAAAGAAGACCGCCCCGCATGGCATGGTGCATTCTTACGGCCGCCGAACAGATGAGAAGCTTTTCTCCGCAGTCGTCGAGCAACTTGGTCACAAGGACCTTTAGCCCTTCATCCGAAAATTCCTCCACCGTCTTCCTTATTTCATTTAACATATCGGCCGGATCAAGCTGGGTTGTGGCCACAAGGGTAGACATATCTACGCTGTCAAGAGGGGTGGTGTGGCGGATGCGTTCAACCTTAAGCTGGCTGGCGTTTTTCCATTTATCGATGAGACCCTTGACCTTGATGATTTCACCGGGAGCATATTCATCGTCTTTTCCCTGATAATCCCATACCTTGGCCGGGATTTCTCCTCCCTTGTCGGACAAAACCATATCAAGATAGGGCGAGCCCTTTGCCGAAATTTTCTTTTCGGCAGATTTGATAAGCATAAATCCAACAGCCTGGCCGTTTTGGGAAATTTTTTCAAGCTCGGTCATTTTTTTCACTCCGATGTTCAGAATTTGTTTGTTTGATTGTATCACAAATTCCGCCGCTGTTCAATCTCTAAATGAAAAAATCCTCTCTGTATCCTGCCCCGATCAAAAGTCCTGCCGAAATGAGCAGAAGTTCTTCGGGGGTTAGGTCTTGACCGAAGCTTACCGAAAATTCGCAGGGGTAAATATGTCCCCACTGTCTGGTTAGGCAAATGCTGGCCCGATTTTGACCGAGACTTGACAGGGTGATGGAGTTTTTCGGCCCGGTTCCGCAGGAAACGGTTTTTATGCGGTTTTTTTCAAAAAATGAAAGCAGGGGAAGATTCCTTTCCGACGCAATGGCCGTAAAATTCTTTTTTGGCAGAGTCTCCGGCAAAACACCGTGTCCGCATATGATTATCCTGCCCCGGCCGACCGTTTCGGCGTCAAAGGGCATAGCAAGACCTCCGTATTTTCCAAGTGCTTCGTTTAATATGGGCAAAAGCCGGCTTTGACCTTCAAAAACCTCCACGATTTTCATATCCACACTCCCCGAATTATCTTTTCCAAAGGGGAAAAAAATATCCTTTTTGTTGCCGACAGACAAGGTTTTATGGGGATAAAACTGCGGTTTTTCGGGACTTTTAGACCACACGCATTTTGAAAAACACAAGAAAAAGGTCGGATTAAGAGAGAGCGAGTGAAAAGCTTGGATAAAATTATTTTTTTAAATTCGGATAAATATGAAAAAAACACTTTAAAAATTCTTCTTTTGTGGTATAATGTTATCTGAATTGAATTGGAGGCAACTGCTATGAAATATATTGTGCTTTTGTGCGACGGCATGGCCGATTACCCCATTCCTGAGCTTGGGGGAAGGACTCCTCTTGAGGCGGCCAATAAGCCGGCCATGGACGAACTCGTCAAAACGGCCGAGGTCGGCCTTGCAAAGACCGTTCCCGA
>CABMOR010000021.1 GCA_902388225.1 uncultured Oscillospiraceae bacterium
ATTCTTTGATAAAGTCCTTGATCTTGTCGGCAATGGTTTTGTTCTCGGCCGCAAAGCTTTCCCATTGCTCCTTGTTGGTCAGCGCCTCAAAGCAGCGGTCGGACACGAATTTTTACTCGGTTCGAGTTTGATTATACGACGAAAAAGCACTTGTCTGAAAACAAGTGCTTTTTTCATTTGATATTTCCGCCGTCAGGGCAAAATTCATGTTAAAACACAGCTTTTTTGACAATATGGTAAAGCTGAAATTGCCTCGGTTTCTCGGAATTTATAAATACTTAATTTAACCTTCGAACATATATCTATGCTCTCCGGGTTTTAAGGTCTCCTTATAATTTTCCTTAATACGCAGGGTCATTTGACGGTCGGTGACAACCTTAAGCATAATTTTACCGTGCTGACGGCTCCATTTAACCGATATTCCGCCCACCTCTGCATTTACAAAATCGGTTTCCTTTGCGAAATACGGAGAGATTTCCCGCTCGGGTATTTTGATGCCTCCAAGGTGACGGTAGAACCAGCCTGAAATAAAGCCCCAGAAATGATGATTGCAGGAAACGGAGGGACGGGTCTCGCTTAAAAACCATTCGGGCAGGGTGGATACGTCTCCGGAGGCATAATTTGCGTAAGAAGGGAAATCGGGGTTTAAAATGACCTTAAGAGCGAGGTCGCTACGACCGTATTTTGAAAGCGTCTCGTAAAGCACCCGTCCGCCAAGCACGCCGGTGTCAAAATGCCAGTCCTTTTGCTCAAGAAGTTTTACCAGTCTGTCAAAAGCGGCAGGCTCCTCTTCCTTTTCAAAGCAACCGTAGAAAAGTCCCATGGCCTGGGCGGTCTGACAGTCGCCCTTGACCGTGTCGCCGTTTATGAGGTGTTCTCTGATGCTCTTTCTCATTTCGGTGGCAAAGGTTTGGGCATATTTAAGGTCGCCTTTTTTGGTCTTGCGGAAAATGACCACAGCTTTTTTGGCTATTTCCATGGCAATCATACTGTCGGTTACCTCAAGGGGAGCGTCAAAGGCCGCCTCGTTTTCCCGGTCGGGAGGACACCAGTCGCCAAGTCCGATGGAGAGAAGTCCCCTTTGGTCCTTGCGGGAATCCAGATACTTAAGGTAGTTGAGTATGAAGGGGGCGGCTTCTTCGGCAGAGGTGCTGTCGCCCGTGTAGGTCATTATATAATAGGGCACAAGGGTCATGGCCTGGTCCCATGCAGGGCCGTTACCCCAGTCAAATCCCCAGCCGCCGGTGGGAACAATACCGGGAAGCTGACCGTTTTCTCTTTGAGCAAGACAGAGACTGCGAAGCCAGAACTTAAGGCTCTTTTCGGCCGAAAAATTCATGAGCATCTGCTCGGCAGAGAGGCAGATGTCTCCCGTCCAGCCGTTTTTCTCTCGCTGGGGACAGTCGGTGGGGAAATAGTGGAAGTTGGAAAGGGACGAATGCTCGCAAAGCTCCTCTATCTTGTTTATCATGGGATTGGAACATTCGAAATTCCCTCTTTTTTTTATGTCGGAATGAAGGGTTATAAAGGTGAGAAGCTCGGGAGTGGCCTGCCGATCGGTTATGCCGCTTACCAGCACATATCTGAAGCCGTGGTAGGTGAATGTGGGGGTATAGCTTTCCACACCGCCTCCCTTGCAGATGTATTTGTCGGTCTGGCGGTATCCCTCGGGTTGAAAAAGGGCTATCTTGTCACACACCTTTTTGTCCTCAAGCAGTTCTCCGTGAAGAAGGGTCACCTCCTGGCCGGCCTCGCCGTTAATTTTAAGGCGGCAGACGCCCGCGTCGATGCGTCCGAAATCGTAAATAAAGCCATCCTCGGTTTTTGTTACCGAAAGAGGGGAGATGCGCTCAAATTCCTTTATGGGTTCGACGGTGCAATACCTCCTGATACCTTTGGGAGCCTCGGCCTTTACGGGAGTTTTCCAGTCGCTGTCGTTAAATTCCGGAAGGGTCCAGCCATCTATCTCCAGCCGGGCGTCATAAAACTCTCCCGAGCGGTAGTCGTCGAAGGTTATGGGTGAGGGGGCCACCTTGAATTTTTCGTCTGCTTCAAATCTCAGCTCATCGGAGGAAAAATGAAGGGCAAGCTTGGGAGGACAGCGAAATGAGGCTTTGTCAAAGTCCCAGGTCTTTCCTCCGGGGTTGTTTATGAGTCCGTTGCCCAGCATAATTCCGATGACATTTTCCCCCGAGCGAATATGGTCGGTCAGGTCGTATTTGTCATAGTAAACCACGTCGTCGGGATTGGAAATATAGGGGGCAAGTCTTCCCTTGGTGATTTTTTCACCGTTAATATAAAGCTCGTAAAACCCAAGTCCGCAGACCGTTATCTCGGCGGTCTGGCGTCGGGTAAGGGTGAATCTTCTGCGGAAGAGGGGTGCGGGAACATGTTTTTCAAATTCGTTTTTGTCGTTTGATGCCGAAATAAAAAGGTTTGAAAGCATTTTTGTCACCTCATCTTTCATTTTACTACATTTTTCATGCCAAAACAACGGTTATTTGAATTTTCACGGAGAAAATTCCTTGCTCTTGTAAAAGTTTATATGTTATGTTAAAATAAACAGGATTGGAGGAAATGTTTTGGAACTTACTAATATGGCCGCCATCAAGGCTTTGCTCTCAAAAAACGGAATCGTGCTTACCAAGGCGCGGGGACAGAATTTTTTAATAAATCCCTCGGTCTGCCCGAGAATGGCCGACGAGTGCGGGGTCACAGAGCGGGACGGAGTGCTGGAAATCGGCCCCGGAATAGGGGTGCTGACCCAAGAACTTGCCAAAAGAGCGGGCAAGGTTGTGGCTATTGAGCTTGACGGCGGGCTTATACCCATTTTGGGCGAAACACTTAAAGATTTTGACAACGTCAGGATTATTGAAGGAGACGCTTTAAAGCTTGACCTTAAAGATATAATCCGCAGGGAATTCGGAGACCGAAAGGTCTTTGTGTGTGCCAATCTTCCGTATAATATTTCCACCAAGCTTGTTATGGCTCTGCTTGAAGGGGAATTCGGCTTTGAATCCCTGACCGTCATGGTTCAAAAGGAATTTGCCCAGCGCATAACCGCCGAGGTTGGAAGCCGCAAGAGCGGTGCGATAACGGTAGGTGCGGCATTTCTTGCCGGCAGCGAAATGCTTTTCGATGTGTCTGCCGGTTCCTTTTTCCCGGCGCCTAAGGTGGATAGTACGGTCATGAAGCTGACCCCCTATAAAAATCCGCCGGTCAGGGTCAAAGACCGTGAACTTTTTATGAAAACGGTAAACGCAGGATTTTGCCAGCGTAGGAAAACCCTTCAGAATTCTCTTTCGGCGGCTCTTCCGGTGGAAAAGTCAAAGGTGGCGGAAATTCTCGAGGGCATGGGGAAAAGCCCTCTTGCAAGGGTGGAGGAGCTGAACCTTGATGAGCTTGCTCTTCTTTGCGACAAGCTCTCGGAGGCGATAAAATGAGCAGGAGAGAAATAAAAGGAAGGTATCATCTTCTGGACGAAATACGTGGATTTGCGGTTATTTGCATGGTGTTTTTTCACGGCTTTTATACCTGCTATGAGATTTTTTCGTCCGGGATTTTCGGAGACCTCATAAACTTTTTTCTTCCGGCCGAGCCGTTTTTTGCCGGAGGGTTTGTCTTTATTTCGGGTATGTGCGGACTCTTTTCCAAAAACCCGTGGAAGCGCACGGTCATTCTTATTTCCGTGTCCGGCGCCCTTTCGGCAGTGACCTATTTTATTTCGGAAAATTTGAAAATTAACTGTTTTATTATTTTCGGAATTATACATCTGCTGGCGGCTTGTTGGCTGGCGCTTTCGGCCTTAAAGCCGATTCTTTTGAAATGCCCGCCCATTGTGGGGTTTGTGCTAAACGCCCTGCTTGTCCCGTTTTTCTATAATGTTGAACACGGCTTTTTGGGCTTTGGAGGATTTAAAATTACCTTGCCTCAAAGTCTTTATTCGGGGAATTTTCTTTGGATTTTCGGCTTTCCGTCAAAGGATTTTGCTTCGGCCGACTATTTTCCTATTCTGCCCTGGCTTTTTGTCTTCTTTGCGGGATTTTTCTTCTGCCGTATGTTCAAAAAGGGACTTCCGGACTTGTTTAAAAAGAATCCTCTGCCGCCCCTTGCCTTCGTGGGCAGGCACGCGCTCATATTTTATGTGGGCCACCAGCCTGTTATTTTCCTTATTTGCCAACTTATATACAGATTTTTGTAAATATGACTTGCAAAATTTTTTGAAATCAAGTAAAATATAACCGACGGGGAGGAATTGAAAATGCAAAGGACCGATAAAAACAACTATTATCTCGACATTGCTGAGACAGTGCTCGAAAGAGGCACCTGCCTTCGCCGCAACTTCGGCGCCATAATCGTCAAGAATGACGAAATTGTATCCACCGGATATACGGGTGCCCCCAGAGGCAGAAAAAACTGCATTGATCTTGGGGTTTGCCTTCGTGAGAAAATGCAGATTCCAAGAGGCGAGCGTTATGAGCTGTGCCGCTCGGTGCACGCTGAGGCTAACGCCATTATAAGCGCATCGAGAGATAAGATGATAGGTGCGACCATGTATCTTGCCGGCCGGGAGGGTGAAACCGGCGAGCTTGTAAACAACATGAATTCCTGCTCCATGTGCAAGCGAATGATAATAAATGCCGGCATCGACCGGGTGGTCATTCGCCGAACCCCTACCGACTATGAGACGGTCATTGTAAGGGACTGGGTTTTTAACGACGATTCCCTGACCGGTACAGCGGGGTATTAACATAAAAGAATAAAGATGTCCAGCGCCTTTTACATAACTTTCAAGCTGAAAAGTGCATTTCGCCTTTTCTTGGGAAGAATTGTGAAAAAAGGCGCTTTTTTGCGGAAATTTAGCTTTATTTTTCACAATAATATCTTGAAAGAACTGAAAAATTAAGCTATAATGCGGTTGTAAAGAAATTTCTTATTTTTTTGGAGGATTCATATGATAGGTAATTTGCTGAAAAAAGGACTTGGCGTCTTTCTTGCGGCTGCGGTTTCGCTGTCGGCCCTTCCCGTTATATCGGCTGCTTCCGAAATCAAGTCAACCGAAACAGTAAGCATAAATGTCATGGATCTTGATCTTGTTGTTTCGGGACATAAAAGCTTTGCTAAGAATCGGGGCAGTGGCAGAAAAGACACCCGACTTTCTGTGGGAGACCAGTCGGTCATGTCGAATTCCGGTTTTGTCATTATCCCTGAAGCCAACGGAAATAAACCCGACATTGCCGATGTAAGCATCGACCTGACAAGCCTAAGCCAAAAGGTCACATATTTTTCGGCAGTTGTGGGTCATGACGATAATACTATCCTTACAAGATCTTTTGGAATAAACGGCTCGCTTCAGTGCATTGTGCTTGCCGACGGAAACGAGCTGGTCAAAACCGATATTATTGCTCCCGGCGACATGTACCGTATAAGCTGTGATATTCCCGACGGAGCCGCCACGCTTACCCTTCGCACCACCGATGTTGAGGGCGACAACTATAACGATTACTGCGACTGGATAGAGCCCACGCTTTATACCAGTTCCCCAAAAACAAACGGTATAAAAAAGAGTTTCTTTTCTGAGGATAACGCTTCGGGAAACACTTCTGTTTCGGCCGAAGCAGCCATCGGTGCAAGGCTTAATGTTAAGGAAAATTTCACCCAAATATCTATTATTAAGGAAACCTCCGAAGACAGCGTTACCGGATATCTTTACGATTTCACCTATTCCTATGTACGTTCGCTCCAGAACAAACCCATAGCGGCAGTGGAGGGCGAAATGGACGGAAGGGAAATTACCTTTGATTTGGGCGGTATTGTTCCGGCCGGCGAATATATCTTTGTTGCCGAGGGGCTTAAAGGCGTCAAGGCAAACGGGTCCCAGTACGGATATTACTATCTTGACGGAGTTGCTCAGAAGGGGGTTATAAACATAGCCCTGACCTTTATCGACGACGCCGAAAGCTATCTCGACCTTCCTGCTGAGGAGCCCCTTTTCACCAAAAAGACGGCCGACGTTTCCGAGACCGAAAAGCTGAGAGCAAAGACCACTTATAACAACCTTTTGAATAATCTTGGCAGCTTCCCCTCTTCGGTAGATATCGGAGAAGACAGTTATACCGGATTCCCTGCTCCCGATTTTACCGTCAGCAGCCGCAATGTTACAATAGACGAGCTGCATCACTGCGAGACCACCGACACAACAATTAACCACAAGAGCGGGCTGCAGTTTGTACTTAAATCGGCATTTTACCCCGATTATGCCGCTTTTGAGTGGACGGTTTATGTCACCAATCCGGGAGAAGAGGATTCTCCTATTGTATCCAACTTCTACGGATGCAGAGATTATGAATTTAACGGTTCAAATCCCACCATTCTTACTAATTATTCCGACTTTGAAGAAAGTAAAGCCCCTTACCGCACCGATAAAATAGATATTGCCGAGGGCGAGACCATTACCGACGCTCCGTACAACGGACGGGGCAGCGACGAAGCCTTCCCCTATTACAATCTTGAGTACGGCGACAAGGGCGCTCTTATTGCGGTGGGCTGGTCCTCCACCTGGCAGACCGATTTTTCCTATAACGGCGGGGTTACCACCTTCTCCGACAAACAGAGGGTTTTCAGCTCTTATTTAAAGCCCGGCGAGGTGGCAAGAACGCCCCTTACCGCAATGGTGCTTTACGACGGACGTGACATCGACCGTGCGACAAACCTCTGGAGAAGCTGGTTTATCGACTGTAATATGTACCGTGATAACGGAAAGGATCTGACCGACCCGTTTGTGGCGGGAGTCACCTCGATTGTGTATGTCGAAATGCTCAATGCCAACACCCAAAACCAAACCGATTCCATTATGGCTTATGTAAATGCCGGGGTGGATATCGATGTTTGGTGGATGGACGCCGGCTGGTATCCCTGCGACAAGCCCAATGGCAGCGGCGGAACGGTAAGAGATTGGATAGTTACCGGAAACTGGACACCCGATCCCGACCGATTCCCCGATAAATTCAGCGAAATTTCAAAAACTGCAAATGAAAACGGTATAAAGACGCTGCTTTGGTTCGAGCCAGAGCGTGTAGGTCTGTCCTATACCGACGGTCAGGCTCTTGAAGATTCATGCGTTAAACCCGAGTGGTTGGTCGGTTACGGCGAGCCTAACGAGTCGGAATATCAGGATCCCAATGTTCCCCATTACCGTCAGCTTGACATCGGAAACGATGAGTGCAGGGCATGGCTTAAGACACAGATTGCCAAGGTGCTTACCGAGGGTGGAATTTCCATATACCGAGAGGATATGAACCTCGGCCGTTCGGAAATATACTATAATCTTTACAACACTTCTCACCCCGACCGCTCCGGTATGACCGAAAACAAGTGCGTTCAGGGACATTATGACTACTGGAAATATCTTATAGAGCTGGATCAGGTTGAACTTATTGACTCCTGTGCTTCGGGCGGACACAGACTTGACATCGAATCCATGAGACTGGCCGTTTCCCTTCACCCCAGCGACTATAACCACAACGACATGATTGCAAAGCAGGTTGCAAACTTCAATCTTTGCTCCTGGATTCCTTTTGCGGGTGCAAACTCTGCCGAAAACATTACCAGTGTTGACGAATATACCCTTCGCTCGGGATACCGTCAGGCGTTGGTGCTTCAGTACGATCCCCTCCAGCTTTCTCCGATCCAATTCAGCAAGCTTAATGACATGCTTGCCGAGTGGAGAACCGTCAGCCGGTATTACTATGATGATATTTATCAGCTTACTAAGGAAACCTTCTCCCGAAACGAGTTCTATTCCTACGGTTATCTTGACAGAGAAACTCACGACGGATTTGCCATGGTTTACAACCGCAACGGCATCGAGAGAACCGAGTTTATTAAGCTCAAGGGGTTAAACGACGGCGACACCTATGAAATAAGCTTTGCTTCGGGGGCGGCTTCGGTTACCGCCGGCGGCACCTACCTTATGAACAGAGGGGTTAAGGTTAAGACCAAGTCATCCGAGGTGCTTTATATAAAGAGGGTGGAATCTGCTTCGCTTGATCTCACCGAGTTTAACGAGGCGCTTGAAAAGGCCAAGAAGGCGAGACTGAACATCATGACCGTCGAGACCGGATTCGACCTTGTCAAGGCCATAAACAATGCCGACATGATTGTGGCGGCAGGAGACGCCGCAAAGGATATTAACTATAAGGTTGCCACCGATGAGCTCAAAAAGGCCCAAAAGGCGCTTAAGATTGCTTCTACCACCGAAAGCTGTGAATCCAAGCTTGCCCAGCTTGATAAGGTTATCGACTTTATCGGCCAGGTTAACCGTGACAATTTCCTTGATAAGGTTGCGTTTATAGAATTTGCCGAGACGGCCAAAGAGGCAATCCTCAAGAAATTTTCCGACGCAGTCATTGAAAAGGACGATATTCTTACTGCGGCCAGAGAAAACTACGACCGGCTGACCGTACAGTATATTTACGGCGACATGGACGGCGACGGAGAGATTTTGGTGAACGACGCTTTGCTGGCTCTTCAGGCCGCAGTCGGCAAGATTTACGCCGATGACACCCAGAGAATTACCGGCGATGTTGACGGTGACGGAAACATAACCGTAACCGATGCGCTTTATATTCTTCAGTTCAGCGTCGGCAAGATAACTGCCTTTGCTGTTCGGTAAAACAGGTAAAAAAAGCCCCTCCGAATTTTGCCATAGGCGGCAAAGGACGGTCGGGGTATGTAGAATACGGTGTAGCCGATTAAGGCTACGCCGTATTTTTCTTTGTCACAGATAACAAAACCTCCTATGGCAGTTTCTTTTATTCTGCCATAGGAGGCTGTCTTTTTATATTGTCCGTTTTTACCGGACTTGGTCAATTTTTCCCTGCCGCCATTTCTGTTTTAGGCGAACTCCGATTAGTTTTATTGCTTTTTACAATGCTTAGGGTCACAGTAATAATTCGAACCACGGTTTATCGTGGCAGATATTGCCGTTACCTTAGTGTTCTTACAAATCATAACTGTCATTAGAAACCCTAAGCAATAACCTTTTGGTTTTCAGGGAATCAAGCGGCTGAAGTTTTTTATACGGTTGATAAGGGTGTCGCAGGAAGGTGTGGTAAATTTAATGATTTGGCTTCTCCCGGTTAGATTTTTTAGAAATGGCAGTATTTACACGGGTTTTACGTGCCTTTGGTAGTAGATTTAACACGATATTCTTACAATGTTTAATGTCAATAGGTTGTGCGGTTACCATAGAATTACCGAAATGTTTTTGCTTTGTCTTTCGGGAAAATACTTTCTCATAGTTTCGGTATGTTCCAAACGGTGATCTCTCATATCCGTTATAACAAATATTTTGAACCCTGCCGAGTGCTTTTATATTGCTGACCTTTTTTCGACATAAAATATGCACCTTCAAAAGTGTCTGACTTTTGAGGTGCATATCATTTAGAAAGGGCTTTTTGACTTTTCAGATAACATAATTTTCGGCCGGGCGATTTTTCATAAGGTCGGCGACGGTTATGCCGTCAAAAAATCTGTTGGTCATGTCGTAAAATTCCTTCCACATGGAAAGGGTGCGGCATTCACAGGCAAGCTCGCAGGGAGGCGCACCGTCCTCAAGGCAGGACACCGGCACAAGATCTCCTTCGGCAAGACGAAGAATCTCGCCCACGGTCAAAAATTCCGGGTCGCGGCTCAATTTGTAACCGCCGCCCTTTCCGTGAATGCCCTCAACAAGCCCGTTTTTAGTCAGCATAGGCATTAGCTTTTCAATGTATTTAAGAGAAATATTCTGCCGTGCCGCCACCTCTTTCATGGGGATGTAGCCGGTTCCCCGGTGCTCGGCAAGGTCGATAATAACCCTTAGAGAATATCTGCCCTTGGTGGAAATTTTCATGATTTTCAGTCCTTTAAATTGGCGTTTACCTGCTCGGCGTATCTGACCGTTTCCATGGCGTCCTTTGAATATTTATCGGCGCCTATGCGCTCTGCATATTCGGGATTCATTACCGCTCCGCCCACCACTATCTTACAGTCGGGGGCCGCCTTTTTAAGCTGTTTTATGGTTTCTTCCATGGCAGGAACCGTGGTGGTCATAAGGGCGCTCAGCCCGCAAAGGGGAGCTTTGGTTTCATTTACTGTTTGGATAATTTTTTCGGGCGGAACATCCTTACCCAAATCGATAACATCAAAGTCATAATTTTCAAGCAGGGTTTTGACAATGTTTTTTCCTATATCGTGTATGTCTCCCTTGACGGTGGCAATGACAAACTTGGCCTTTTTGTCCTTTTTGACGTCAGAGTTTGCCATTCTTGTTTTTATGACCTCAAATGCGGCCTTGGCGGCGTCGGCGCTCATAAGAAGCTGGGGAAGGTAGAGCTTTTTTTGCTCAAACCTTTCTCCCACCTTGTCAAGGCCGGGTATAATATGCTGATTTATGACCGTCATGGGGTCTTCTTTTTCAAGCAGCTTTTCACAGTCTGCCGCCGCTCGGTCCTTAAGCCCCCTGACCACCGAGTCGACAAGGGAGCCGTCGCCGGTTTCAGAGCTTTTAAGGGGGGATTTTATGACCGAGGATTCTTCAAGACTGTCGGCAAAGGAGATGTAATCGGAGCAGTTTTTGTCGAGATTTTTAAGCAGTAAAAATGTTTTGAAGGACTTTAGTATTTCGGGAGATTTAGGATTTACAATAGCGGCCGAGAGACCGTTTTCCAAGGCCAAGGTCAAAAAGGCTCCGTTAACCGTCTGCCTCGAGGGGAGCCCGAAGGAGACGTTTGAAACTCCAAGGACGGTGTTTTGACCCATGGTGTTTCTTATGTGGGAAAGTGCCTTGAGAGTGGTGACAGCGGCCGATGTGTCAACGCTTACAGACATGCACATGGGGTCAAAAACAATATCTTTTTTCGCAATTCCGTAGCTTTGGGCTACATTGAGAATTTTTTTTGCAATGGTTATTCTGCCCTCTGCCGTTTGGGGAATTCCGTTTTCGTCAAGAGTAAGGGCAACGACTGCTCCGCCGTATTTTTTGACAAGAGGGAAGACCGCCTCCATGCTTTCTTTTTTCCCGTTGACCGAATTTATCATGGGCTTGCCGTTGTAAATTCTCATGGCCTTTTCCATGGCAAGGTAATTTGAAGTGTCAATCTGAAGGGGCAGGTCGGTGACGGCCTGAAGTTCAAATACGGTATGTTCGAGAACCTTTACTTCGTCAATTTCCGGCAGACCAACATTGACATCGAGAATGTGTGCACCCATGTCCTGCTGGGACACCGCCTCGCCGAGGATGTAATCGATATCCCCCTCTGTAAGAGCCTGCTTAAACCGCTTTTTGCCGGTGGGATTTATGCGTTCGCCGATCAAAAGAGGCGTTTTTCCTATTTCCGCATATCTGCCGTAGGAACTGACGCAGGTAATATTTTTTTCGGATATGGGAACAATCGGAAGGCCTTTTGTGGCTTTTACTGTTTCTTCGATATAGGCGGGGGTTGTTCCGCAGCAGCCGCCAAGTATAGATACCCCAAGTTTGCATATCTCGGACATCTCAAGAGAAAATTCCTCAGGTCCGAGGTCATAATAGGTCTTTTGTCCGTCGTTTTTGGGAAGTCCGGCATTTGGCTTGGCAAAAATGGGGGTGGAGGAGTGTTTCAAAAGCTCCTTTATGGGATTTAAAAGCTGTTTGGGACCCAAAGAACAGTTCACGCCTATGGCATCAACCGAAAGACCCTCCAAAAGAGCAACCATGGCTGCGGGGGAGGCACCGGTCAGAAGCTTTCCGTCCTCGCCGTAGGCGTTGGAGGCAAAAATCGGAAGGTTACAGTTTTCCTTGGCGGCAAGCACGGCCGCCTTGGTTTCATAGCTGTCACTCATGGTTTCGATAAAGATAAGGTCGGCCCCGTGAGCCACGCCGAATTTAACCGTTTTTGAGAAAATTTCCACTGCCCTTTCAAAGTCGAGATCTCCCAGAGGTTTTAACAGTTTGCCTATGGGCCCGATGTCAAGGGCAACATATTTTTCTTCTTTGTTGTGCGAAAGACAGGCGGCTTTTTTGGCATTCTCGATTGCTGCGGCAATTATTTCCTCGGTTTTTTCGCCGAATTTAAGGACATTTGCTCCGAAGGTGTTTGTGCAAACGATGTTTGAACCGGCGTCGAAATAGCTTTTGTGAATCTCCACCATTTCCTCTCGGTGAGAAAGACTCCAAAGCTCGGGAAGCTCTCCGGGGGAAAGACCTTTTTGCTGAAGCAGGGTGCCGCAGCCCCCGTCAAGATAAAGTTTTTTTGTTTTTAAATCTTTCTTAAAAAGCATTACTGTTCCTTTCTGAAATTGCAATCGGTTTTGTCGCAATATTCGCAGCCACCGAGATTTTTGCAGGGAGT
>CABMOR010000022.1 GCA_902388225.1 uncultured Oscillospiraceae bacterium
TTCCCTGCTGCAGTTGCATTTGAATTCGGTATGCGCCCTATCGAGAATATCATAATCAATGCCGGCAAAAACCGTATTGATTATGTCAAGAGGAGTTTTGCCGTCGTCAATCATGTGAGAAACAGAGGATACCCCTTTTAGATTTTTCTCAAGTTTTTCTATCATTGATTCGTCTGCTCCGGGAAGAAGCTGAAGAAGAAATCCCCCTGCCCCTTTGCACTTGAAATTATTATCCACAAGCACTCCCAAGGCGCATGCCGTCGGAATTTGCTCGCTCTTTGCGTAATAATTGGTGATGTCCTCGGCAATTTCGCCGCTTTCAATGGCGCACATCCCCACCGTCGGTTCGTCAAACCCGACATCGCGAACGACATAAAGGGTTCCTCCCCCTACCGCACGGCCGACATCAAGCTTTCCCATACTGTTTGCCGGAAGTTCAACCGATGGCTTGTCCACATATCCTCTTACATTTCCCATCCAATCGCTCACACAGCATATCCCCCCGCAGGGACCGTCGCATTTAAACTGCAGGGTAAGGGAATTGCCTTCATTTTTCAGCATTGAACCCATCAGCGATGCCGCTGTCAGAGCACGCCCGAGAGCCGCCGTCATGGTCAGAGAGGTGCGGTGAATTTCGGCGGCACGGTTAACAATTTCGGTGGAATCGCAGGCCATTAAACAGGCGCTTCCATCGGTTGAAATCGCTCTTATAAGATTTCTGTTATCCATAGTTGTCAATCCTTTTATTTTATGCTATACTTAATTATATAAGAAAAATTCAATATGTCAAGGAAGCGATAATATGATAGAAAAGCTTGCTAAAGCGGCGAGAGAAAATAACCTTAATGTCTATTGGATAACCGAAATAGCCGACGGCAAAACAACCACCGAAAAAATCATTCCCGCCAATGACTGTAATGATATTTATTCCATTTCAAAGGCCATAACCTCAACCGCTTTGGGGGTTCTTTATGATGAAGGAAAGATAAGCCTTGAGGACAATATTTATGATTTTTTTGCCGAGGACTATCCAGATATAAGCGAGGTTTGGAAGAAGGTCACTCTTCACAATGTTCTGACCCACACCACCGGAATTGCCGAACCGTTCCTGGACATTGACGCTCCGGTAAAAATTATAGAGACCGAAGGTTGTGACGATTATCTTAAAATAGCCTTAGACCATGTTCCGGTCAAAACTCCCGGAGTCCAGTGGAATTACAGCGATTCAAATTATTATATTATTTCCCGCGTCATAGAAAAGGTTTCGGGCAGGGAGCTTGAGGACTTTCTGTTTGAACATTTCTTTAAACCAATGAGGTTTCAAGGCGCCGCATTTGCCAAGTGTCCCCACGGTCATTCTATGGGCGCAACCGGGCTTTTTTTAAGCACATGGGATTTGGCGAAATTCGGAGAAATGTGTCTTTGCGGAGGAAAATGGGAAGGAAAGCAGCTTGTAAGCAAGCAGTGGCTGGACATAGCCACAAGCTGCCAAAAAGAACTGCCCGGCGACGGCTTTTACGGCTTTGGGTTTTCGGGAACCAAGGGAAAATCCTTCACCATTTCCGGCGGTATGTACGGCCAGGTGCTTTATTTTTCCAGGAAGCACAATCGGGTCATTGCATGGACATGCCACGACGAAGACGGAAGCACCGGACTTCTTACCAAAATAATGGAGGAAGACGAATGATGAAAAAAATAGGTGTGATAGTGGCGGTTGAAATAAAAGCGGTGCTCTCTCGATACGGCCAGCCAGAAACAAGCGAAAGCTCCTGCGGATTTGATGTAATGAAATACAACTGCAAAGGCTATGAACTTCTTATAATAAAAAGCGGTGAAGGTGAAATTCCCGCCGCAGCCGCCGCCCAGCATTTGATTACAAAATACGGCGTCGACATGATTGTCAATTTCGGCGTGGTTGGCGGACTGACCCCCGAAATGAGCAAGGCAAAGACCTGCATAGTAGAGCGTGTTGTGCATTATCAGTTTGACCTTTCCGAGCTTGACCCGGTAAAGGTCGGACAGCATCCGGGTTATGACGACATATATATTTACCCTGACAGAACCTTTTTTGAAAAGGCACTTTCTCTTTATCCCGAGCTTATAACCGTAACCTGCGCTTCGGGCGACCGATTTGTGGGTAAGGCAGAGGACAAGAAAAAGCTTCACGAAGATTTTGGCGCCGATATATGTGAAATGGAAGCGGCAGGTATAACCCTTACCTGCAACAGATGCGGCGTTCCCTGCCTCCTTCTTAAAACCGTGTCCGACGGAATAACCGGAGGGGCAGAGGAATTTTTATCCGAAGTTGATCGTTCGGCCGACATATGTCTTGACATTGCTGACAAAATCATGAACAACCTTTAATCCAAATTAAAATCGCGGCTGTGTTTTTTGCACAGCCGCGATTTTTCTATTTAATCAATAATCCCGGATTATCCCCTTTATAGGTATCGCCCTGGTAATAAAAATACGCGTCAAATATGTCGCGGGTTACCTGGGCGATGTTAGAACCGTATCCGCCCTTTTCAACCACCGTTACAACCGCTATTTCGGGATTTTCGTAAGGAGCAAAGGCGAAAAACACGCCGTTGTTATATTCCTGCCCCTTGTCAATAACCTCGGCCGTACCGGTCTTACCGCCAACCTTCAATGAGTAATTGGCAAAGGCGGTGGAGGCCGTACCGGCAGATTCGGTGGTAACCGAAAGCATTCCTTGCTTAACAACGTCAAGATACTGCTCGTCAATGCCGACAGTGTCCATAACCTCCGGCTCAACGGCGGAAACAACGCTGTTCATGCTGTAATTACATATTTCTTTAATAAGTCGTGAACGGTATCTTGTTCCTCCGTTTGCAAGGGTGGCACAATAGGTGGCAAGCTGAAGAGGAGTGAACCCGTTGTCCGACTGGCCTATGGCCGCCTGAAGCGTGTCGCCGGCATTCCATATGCTCCCGATAGAATCTCGGTATTCCTTTCCGGCGAGAATTCCCGCAGCCTCATCAATTTCTATACCGGTTTTAACCCCCAGTCCGAATTTTTTGCAAAATTCGTTCATCTTCTCTATTCCTATTCTTCTTCCGGTTTCGTAGAAGAAATAGTTACAGGACACCTTGATTGCGGTAGTGACATTTATATCTCCGTCATAGTGCATACAAGAGGGTTGATAGTCACGATAGTAGGTGTATATCTTTGAGCAGAAGATATTCTCATCGGGAGTAATGGCACCCGTTTGAAGGCCGATAGAGGCCGTAGCAGGCTTGAAGGTCGAGCCGGGTGCATAAACTCCGCTGAAGGCTCGGTTAAAAAGAGGATTGGAGCTGTCCGAAAGGAGAGTTTCATAAGAATTGTTATAGGTGTCCATATCATAGGAAGGATAGGTAGCGCCGACAAGCACCTCTCCGGTATTGACCTTGACCGCCACCACCGCTCCGGCGTTGGCATATTGGCCGTCCTTTGTTGCCTTAAGGGAGTCTATCATGTTTTTGAGAGAATTCTGAGCCGTTTCCTGCAGTTTTTTATCTATTGTCAGTACAATTGAATTCCCCGGCTGCGGTTCGGTCGAAACCGAGCTTGAAACGATTTTCCCCGAAGAATCCCGAATTGTTTTTGTATAACCCGACTGTCCCTTAAGTTCCTGCTCGCAGGCTTTTTCTATTCCAGATTTGCCGATATAATCGTCAAAAGAGTATCCCTTATCTTTAAGCTCGTCCCATTCCTCGGCATATATTAGTCCGAGGTTGCCCAGAATATGTGGGGCAATGTTGCCCGAAACATATTCCCTGACGCTGTCTATTTCGGTTTCAACCCCCGAAAGATAGGAATAGGATTCTTTGAGCTTTGTAACCGTTTCTATGGAAATATTCTCGGCAAAGGTATAGGGAATTGCGTCGGAATAATCGGCCACCAACATGGTCAGTCGTATTCCCATGATGGTTCTCTTTGTCTCGTCGTCATATTCCGAAAGGTTATATTTTTCAACCATAGCGTCCCAGCAGTTCTGAGCCGTTGCATAGTGAGCAAGGCCGAGCTCGGAACGCATTGTGCCGGAGGAAATACTTTGGTTATCCTCAAATTCATACGGAGCGGTTTTGGTCAGCGGACATTTGTCCTTCCACTGCTCCCCCGAGGATGTCAAAAGTTTTGTAAGGGTGATTATGGTGTTGTTAAGCTCGGAGTCCTTAAGATAAAGCCGATTGAATACTATGTTATAGCTGTCCTTGTTTTGCACAAGAGGGCGGCCGTATCGGTCGTAAATTTCTCCGCGGGCGGCGTTAATTGTTGTGTAGGTGGCAACATTGGCGATTGACTGCGCCTCATATTTATCCTGATGAACAAGCTGCCAATCCACAAGACGCAGAGAGTAAAGCACCAGCACCGCCGCAAGTATTCCGCTCAAGACAGACATACGGCGGGCAGAATTGTCCTTACGTTTTCTCATAACACCCCTCCTTTTTGAAAAATCAAAGACCCTTTGAAAGTTTTTTACACAGGAAATACCATGGAATAATAAATATCCATGAATATATCACCGATAAGAGAAATCGGTTTTTTAAATACCAAATTCCCGCATCGGAAAACCCGCCCCGAAAACATATCCAGCACACTCCGTAATAAACAAAAAGACATACAATGCACAAAATAATGGCCGAGGCAATATTCTTTGTCAGCAAAAGCCTTGCAATAAGTCCGCAGGCACATCCCATAACCAGAATAAGCAAGGCATTAACCGGGAAATTCGGACTTATATAGAGATCGAGAAGAATTCCAGAAAAAAGTCCGAAGAACCCCCCCGCCGTCTCTCCAAAGAAAAATGCAAAGGCAACGGCAAGCGGCAAAACCATATTTGGGGTTACCCCATTGACAGTTAAAAAAGAACCCGGAATGTTTTGTATAAAAAACAGCACAAGGCCGATGGC
Source organism: uncultured Oscillospiraceae bacterium (assembly GCA_902388225.1). Lineage (GTDB taxonomy): Bacteria > Bacillota > Clostridia > Oscillospirales > Acutalibacteraceae > UMGS1484. The sequence continues at coordinate 4,917 of CABMOR010000022.1, forward strand.
ACCGATAAGCGCCATCCGCCTTATAAAAGCATATTTTTTCTTTTTTACGGGTTTTATATCAATGTTCATTTTACTCGGTAATACCCTGTCCTTCAAATTCGGTTATTATCATAACTTGAGAAAGAGAGGACAAATCCGCCGCAGGCTTTATTTCGGCAAAAATTGAAACTCCGCCCGTTTCGGTCCCGATTTCCTCAACCGTCCCAACCAATATTCCTTCGGGGAACATTCCCCCCACACCCGATGTAATGAGATAATCTCCCATTGCAACCGAAGAGTTTCGGCTTAGATAGGAAAGACGAGCTCTTCCCTTTCCAAAAAGCTCTCCGTCTCCTCCCACTATGCCGGTTTCCCGGGTTCGACTGTCAATAACTCCGACATTTAAATTGGGCGAAAGGATGGATTCCACCACAGAATAGGTCGCCTCAACCTCCGAAACATATCCCACAAGGCCGTCGGCCGTGATAACCGGATCGTGCACCTCAACTCCTCGCAGAGAGCCGGAATTCACGGTAAATGTTCCGGAAGAGATTATACTCTCAGCGGCAACAACGGTGGAATTTTCAAATTTAAAATCCTTGTTTTTTTCCTTAAGTTCCAAAAAGCTCTTATAAAATTCGTTTTCGTTTTTATACTTATCAAGATCAACAACATCCTCGCGAAGCGCTCTGATTTCCTCGCGAAGCTCGTTGTTTTCGGTTTCAAGCTGTTCGGCTCGGTCGATGGAGGTAAAAAAATTGTTTACTCCCCTGCCCACAGAACTGAAAATCTGCTGAAAGGGGGTAACCAAAGCCCCGAAAAAAGAAGACTGGGGAGAAACGGTCTTACCGATACCGTATGAAGTTCCCCCGAGCACAGCAATAACAACGAAAATTATAAGAAAGATTTTGAACCCCTTACTTTTCAAAAAGAGTTTCATTTTTAACCTCAGTTATACTTTCTTCTACGGTCGAAAAAGCTTTCGTCAATGCCCATTTCAATACGTTTCAAGGTTCCCTCAACCACACAATCAAGGGGATTCTTTGCGATTTCAACCGAAATTCCTGTCACATCCGAAATAACCCTGTCAAGACCTCTGAGCAGCGCTCCGCCGCCGGTAAGCACGATTCCTCGGTTGACAATGTCGGCCGCAAGCTCGGGAGGAGTCTTTTCAAGAGTTGTCCTGACGGCATCAAGTATATTTGAAACCGTGTCGGCAAGGGCGTCTCTGACTTCACCCGGAGTTATGACAATATTTTTAGGAAGACCGTCCACAAGGTTTCTTCCCCTGACCTCCATAGGCTCTTCGTTTTCGAAAATAGTGGCCGAACCGATGCCGATTTTTATCTGCTCGGCGGTTCTTTCGCCGATAAGAACATTATGTTTTTTTCGGATATATGTGATTATGGCCTCATCCATATCATCGCCGGCAACACGGACAGAACGGGAGGTAACAATATCTCCAAGGGATATAACCGCCACCTCAGACGTGCCTCCGCCGATATCCACCACCATACTCCCCACCGGGTCATAAACGGGAAGTCCGGCACCAAGAGCGGCGGCCATGGGTTCCTCAATAAGATCCACGTCCCTTGCTCCGGCCTGAACGGCGGCATCATGGACGGCTCTGACCTCAACCTCGGTAACCCCCGAGGGAATACATACGACAACCTTTGCGCGGGAAATAACCGTACCCTTGACGGCGTCGCGAATAAATCTCTTGAGCATGGCAGCGGTCACGTCAAAATCGGCAATTACTCCGTCTTTGAGCGGACGCACGGCGGCAATGCTGCCGGGGGTTCTTCCTATCATTTCCTTGGCTTCACTGCCAACGGCACGAACCGCATCGTTTCTGACATCGACCGCAACAACCGAAGGCTCGCGCATGATAATTCCTTTTCCCTTTATACACACAAGCGTATTTGCCGTACCCAAATCTATTCCAATTTCCCTTGTAAACATGGTTTGCTCCTCAACACAAAATTTATATATCACTAAACACAAATCACTTAAAAGTCAAACTTATTATAACGCAAATCCAAAGGTTATACAATGGTTTTTTTACAGTTTTTTTAGATTTTTTATGTAAACCTGTCGCCCCGTCATTATTACAAAAAACCTCCTGCCTAAAGACGGCAGGAGGTCATTATCAGTAAAGCTCTTTTTCAACAATGCCGGCGGCAATTTCCACCAGCTCGGCACATGGCCTTTTTTTATAGTATGTTTTTGTTCGCTCGTCAGGGACGAATCCGTTTAACTGTCCGTTACATCCGGCTCCTTCAAGAAGTTCTCGGCAAATTATACTTCCGTTTTGCTCCTTGAAATCGGCCGCAATTTTTTGAATGAGAGCATAATGCTCGATTTTGGCGGCCTTGTCAGAGGGGTCGGAATATCCGCATTTAAGCCCTGCGACCATAAATGCGCCGGTAACCGCACCGCAAACCTCTCTCATTCGTCCCATTCCTCCGCCAAAGGAAGAGGAAAGCTTAAACAATGTGTCCGGGTCGATTCCGAAATCCTCGGCAAAGGCTCCTAAAACCGCCTGTGAGCAGTTATATCCCTTGAGAAAAAGCTCCTTGGCCTTTTGAGGACGTGTCATAATGTCTTCTCCACCTTGTCGGCCATTTTATCCAGCCAATCTCCCTCAAAAAGCTCAATGGCGCCCTTGTCGCAGGCAGCCGCAAGCTTTTGATTCATGGGGATTTCGCAAACCGTATCAATGGAAAAATCCTTTGCGGTATCCTGTGCCTTGTTTTCACCGAAAATATAATGCTTCTTACCGCAGTCGTCACACTGGAAATACGCCATATTCTGAACAAGCCCAAGAACCGGAACGTCCATAAGCTTGGCCATTTTAACCGCCTTTTCAACAATCATGGACACAAGCTCCTGAGGAGATGTAACCACAATTATACCGTCCACCGGAAGAGACTGGAAAACGGTCAGAGGTACGTCTCCGGTTCCGGGAGGCATATCTACAAACATAAAGTCGACATCGTCCCAAATAACCTCGTTCCAAAACTGCTTTACAACTCCCCCGATAACCGGACCGCGCCAAACAACCGGGTCGGAAGGGTTCTCCAGCAGGAGATTTATGGACATGACCTTAATTCCGGTTTTGGTCATAACGGGATAAAGACCGTTGTCGTCACCCTGAGCACGCTCTTTAAGACCAAAAACAGAAGGAATGGAAGGTCCGGTAATGTCGGCGTCAAGCACAGCGGTTTTATAACCTCTGCGCTGCATATCTACGGCCATGAGAGAGGTCACAAGGGATTTTCCTACCCCTCCCTTGCCGCTTACCACACCTATAACCTTCTTTATGTGGCTGAGCTCGTGAGGTTTTTCCTTTTCAATAACATTTACGCGGCTGTCACAATCGGCATGACAGCTTGAACAATCATGGGTACATTCGCTCATTTTTATATCTCCTTATAGGTTTAATAACCCATTTTTTTATATTCTTTTCCCTCTTCAATATATCTCAGGGCATTTTGACGGTTGCTTTCGGCGCCCTTAGCATCCACCTCGCGTATGACCTTGGCGGGACAACCGACAAGCATGGAGTTTGAAGGAATTTCTTTGTTTTGAGTAACCGTTGCACCGGCGCCTATTATACAGTTGTCGCCAATCTTTGCGCCGTTTAGAATAATGGCACCCATACCGACAAGAACATTGTTTCCAACGGTACAGCCGTGAATAATAGCTCCGTGACCTACCGTCACGTTTTCTCCGATGGTGACGGGAAATCCGCTGTCAACGTGAACAACGGCATTGTCCTGAACATTACTGCCCCTGCCTATATATATGCTGTCCATGTCTCCGCGTATTGCGGCACCGAACCAGATGTTGGCATCATCCTCAACCGTAACATCACCGATAACCGTAGCATTTTTTGCCACAAAGGCATTTTGAGAAATTTTTGGCTGTTTCATAATTATTCCTCCGAAGCTGCAAGCTGACGGCCCATAAGAACGCCCATAACCGAAGCCATCATGAGTCCTCTGGTCCAGCCGCTGGAGTCGCCGAGACAGTGCAGTCCCTTGACGTTAGTATTAAACTTTTCATCCATTTTAATACGGTTGGAATAGAATTTAAGTTCGGGAGAATACAGCAGAGTTTCGGTGGAGGCAAAGCCCGGCACAACATGGTCAACGGCTTGAATAAAGTTAATTATATTGACCATTGCTCTGTAAGGCATTGCGGCGGTTATATCTCCGGCCACGGCGTCGGGAAGAGAAGGGCGGAGATTTGAATGGGAAAGTTCTTTTTCCCATGTACGTTTACCGTCGAGAATGTCGCCGAAACGCTGGACAAGGATATGTCCGGCACCCAGCATGTTGGTCAGCTCTCCCACCTTCTGAGCATACTCAATGGGCTGGTTAAAGGGATAGTTAAAATTATGGGAGCAAAGAATGGCAACATTGGTATTTCCGGATTTTTTGTCCTTATAGGAATGTCCGTTTACCACGGCCAGGTCGTTATCATAGTTTTCCTGGCTGACGAAACCGCCGGGATTCTGGCAGAAGGTTCGAACCTTGTTTTTAAAGGGCTTGGGATACCCGATGAGCTTGGACTCATAAAGCACGTCGTTAACCTTTTCGATTACCTCGTTTCTAACCTCAACCCTCACTCCGATGTCCACAGTTCCGGGCTGATGAGCGATATTGTGCTCGGCACAGATTTTCTCCAGCCATTCGGCACCTCTTCTGCCGGTTGCAATTACCGTTTCATTGGCTGTTATTTCAATGGAATCATTTTTGCCTGTTATATATACTCCGTTGCAGGTGTCTCCGTCAAGAATAATGTTGGAACATTCGTACCCGAAAAGAATCTCCACCCCGTTATTCTGGAGCCAATGTTCAAGGGAAAGATAGAGCTCCTGCGCCTTTTCTGTTCCCAGATGGCGAATCGGACAGTCAACAAGCTTAAGACCCGCCTGAATAGCCCTTTTGCGGATTTCCTTAACCTCTTCGGAATTTTCAATGCCTTCGATGTGCTCGTCGGCACCAAACTCAAGATAAATTTTATCGGTATAATCAATGGTTTCCTGTGCAAAATCTTCTCCGATGAGCGAGGGCAAATCTCCCCCAACCTCATAACTCAGCGAAAGCTTCCCGCGCCCGCCCCGGAAAATCCGGTGGTAATGTGACAATAGGGCTTGCAGTTCATACACTTTTTGGTCTTGGATTTCGGACAGCTTCTCTTTTCGATAGACTGACCCTTTTCCACAATAACAATTTTTTTCTTTGACCCTTTTCTCAGCATTTCAATAGCGGTGAAAATTCCCGCAGGGCCCGCACCGACGATAACAACGTCTGTTTTCATAAAAAATAATATCCTTTCGGCCGGTCAAAATATTTGTGACCGCAACCAAGCCTAATTATAACCTTTTGCATATAAATTGTCAACCTTTTAACAACCCTGTCATAACTAAGTCTTTGTAAACATAAAAATAAATAATATAAAAGCCAAAAAGGGGCTGTAATTATGGGAAAGAGAACAAAAAAAAGAATTGCAGTAATCCTTTTGTTGTCCGCCGCGGCGCTTTTGATTCTTCTTTTGATTAACTCGATGCTGCAAAAAAGAACAAGGCGTGTATCGGCCGACCTTTATGTAAAAGAAAGTGAAAACATTGTTGAATTCATACAATCCTTCGGTTGGCAGGTTGAGTCCCAACCCGATGAAATTTCAGAGCAGATTATCCCGGAGGAATTTGACGACGTTTTTTTAATGTATAATGACCTTCAGCAGTCTCAAGGCTTTGACCTTGAAAACTACAAGGGAAAAAGCGTAAAAAGATATAGCTTTGAAATAAAAAATTATCCCGACGCTTCCCAAAAGGTTTTGGCAAATGTGCTGGTTTTTGAAGAAAAAATAATCGGCGGTGATATCTGCTCGGTCTCCCTCGACGGATTTATGCAGGGCTTTGAAATGAACGACCGGGGAATTTGCAAAAAAACCTTTGCTCAAATATAAAAAAGCCCCTGCACAAGACAAGGGCCTAAAAGCAAAAATTTATTCGGCAAAACCGGAGAGCACAAGATTGGCAAGACCCTCGACAGCTTCCTGCTCGTCGACACCGTCGGCAACAATACGAATGGAGGTGCCGCCGATAATTCCCAGAGAAAGTACGCCGAGAAGACTCTTTGCATTTACTCTGCGTTCCTCTTTTTCAACCCAGACGGAAGACTTATATTCATTAGCCTTCTGAATAAAAAAGGTTGCGGGTCGTGCATGAAGTCCTACCTTGTTCTGAACCATTACGTCTTTAACAAACATTATGAATCTCTCCCGAATATATTTGTATTTATATTACACATTATATCACATTTTTTCCCTCAGTCAACGAATTTCGACCAATCTTTTACCTAAAAAACCAAAGTTCTACTCCCATGCCAAATGAGGACAAATTTATCCCCGTGCCTTTGTTTAATATTTACAAAAATATATGTCAATATTCGCCACTATACACAATTTTAGATTGCGAAGAAAGTCAAAATGCTACGCAATATAATGTTATTATCGGTTGTTTTCAGTTCTTAATTCCTCTATATATTCCAAATCTTCTTTTGAAAGTTCGGCTTTTTCCAGCATTTCCGGACGCTTTTTTAAGGTCCTTTCAAGAGACTGTCTCCGGCGCCATTTTTTTATGTTAAGATGATGTCCCGAAAGAAGAACCTCCGGCACTTCCCTTCCCTTCCACACCCTAGGACGGGAATATTGGGGATATTCCAGCAATCCGGAAAAATGGCTTTCCTCGGTAAAACATTCTTCGCTGGAAAGCACTCCCGGGACAAGCCTTGCCACCGTGTCGGCGAGCACCAAGGCCGGAAGCTCTCCCCCGGTCAAAACATAATCCCCTATTGACACCTCTTCATCAACAATTTCCTCAAGCACCCTTTCGTCCACCCCTTCATAGTGACCGCAAAGCAATACCAGCCAGGGCTTTTTCGAAAGCTCAAGAGCCTTTTTCTGGCTCAGGGTCTTTCCCTGAGGGGACATATAAATAACATAGGGCTTTTGACCGTCTCCCGTGGATTCCACCGCCTTAAAGCAGTCGTAAACCGGCTGAGCCTGGACTATCATGCCCATTCCTCCTCCAAAAGGCGCGTCGTCCACCTGCTTTTGCTTGTTTTCGGTATAATCCCTAATGTTATGACAATGAGTTTCGATAATTCCCTTAGCCCTTGCCCTTCCGATTATACTTTCGCTCATTACCCTGTCGCACATTTCGGTAAACAGGGTCAGTATGTCAATCCTCATCGTCAAAAATTCCTTTCAAGGGGGTTATTTTTATAATACCCCCGTCAACATCAACACTGTCCACAACCTCTTTAATGGCCGGAATAAGGTATTCTCTGCCGTTTTCGGCTTTTATGTGCCAAACATCGTTGGCGCCGGTAGCCGAAACATCGCAAAGCTTTCCGAGCAGCTCACCGCCCGCCGTAT
>CABMOR010000023.1 GCA_902388225.1 uncultured Oscillospiraceae bacterium
TAAAAGGAGAAAAAAGATGAAATACTGTACCTTTTGCGGAACCCCGTGTGACGACGGACAGAGGTTTTGCACCTGCTGCGGAGCACAGCTTTATACCGGCGGTCAACAAAACAATCCGCCGGCGGGAAGAGAGCCGGAAAACCAAAATACATACACTGCTCCAAAGGAAAACTTTTATCAGCCGCCTTATGAGCAAAATCAGAACACGCAGGAAGACTGGGGAGGTTACCGTCAGCCGTATTATTATGCTCCTCCCGCAAACCCCAACAGAGGTATTGCCATAGCAAGCCTTGTGCTGGGAATATGCAGTATTGCGGGAATTGCCTACTGCGGACTTGTCACTGCGGTTATTGGTATGATTTTGGGGATTAAGGCCATGAGCGGTTACCAAAAGAACGAGCCGGGGAGAGGAATTGCCGTTGCGGGTTTTGTATGTTCGGTGGTTGCGATTGCTTTTTCTGCCGTCATTGTTTTTGTCTTTATCGGTGAAGCCTTGACGGAGCTGATTTATCATGTGCCGTATATGTAAACCCTTAAAAGGTAAAAATCACCAAAAAGACGGCATGTACGTCCTTATAATTCGTTATAATAATGCTTGATTTTTTACATATAATATGGTATAGTAATAAATGTAAAAAGACTATTGACAAAGGAGTGGGGCGACCCGCTCTTTTGATTTTATTAGGGGGTTGTGCTTTGGCAGCATCAAATATTGTTTCAAAGGCAAAAGACCTTGCCCGACCGATTGCGAACGAGCTTTCGTTCAGCATTTGGACGGTCAAATTTGTCAAGGAGGGCGCCGAATGGTATCTGCGCTTTTTTATTGACAAGGAGGGCGGGGTCACCATCGACGACTGTGAGGCGTTTTCAAAAGCTGTTGAAGAGCCGCTTGACAGCGCCGATTTCATCGACCGCTCCTATTATCTCGAGGTTTGTTCTCCCGGCCTGAACCGTGAGCTTGAAGAACCCGAGCATTTTAAAGAGATGATGGGCAGGGATATTATTGTCAAAACCTACAAGCCCTTTGAGGGGAAAAAGGAATTTTACGGGTTTCTTGACGGTTATGACGGAGAACGGCTTGTGCTGTCCGACGGGGAAAACACCCTGACCTTCGATAAAACCGAAATTGCGTCGGTAAAACTCGACGATGCCGACTTTTAATTAAAATTAAATCTGAAAGGATGTTTTTGGAAAATGGCCAGAAAAACTAAAGAGCAAAGGGCAAGAGAGGATAATCTGAACGCTTTTTTTGAAGCTCTGGAGCTTATGGAGAAGGAAAAGGGAATAAGCTGTGAATATCTTGCCGAAAAAATTGCCGGAGCCATTGTGGTTTCGGCTAAAAAGGATTACGGTTCAAAGGATGTTGTTTTCTGCAATATCGACTGTGAAAAAAGAATTTTTGATGTTTTTGTACGCAAGACCGTGGTAAGCGAGGTGGAGGATTCCGACACCGAGATGCTGCTCGAGGACGCCCTTAAAATAAACAAAAACGCCGCCCTTGGAGAGCCGGTGGAAATTCCCCTTGACACCCACAAGTTCGGCCGTATTGCCGCCCAGACCGCAAAGCACGTTATCCGTCAGGGAATACGCGACGCCGAACGGGGACAGACCCTTCAGGAATTCCAGAGCAAAAATCAGGAATTGGTTACCGCCCTTGTTCAGACGGTCGATCCCATTTCCGGGAATGCCACCGTCACAATCGGCGACAAGGAGGCCATTCTTCCCAAGGCCGAGCAGATTCCCGGAGAGACGGTTACCGAAGGACAGCACCTTAAAATTTTTGTGGTCGACGTCCGGGAAACCGAAAAGGGCCCCAAAATTCTTATTTCCCGAACCCATTCGGGTCTTGTAAAACGCCTGTTTGAAACCGAGGTTCCCGAAATATATGACGGAACCATTGAGATAAAATCTATTTCCCGTGAGGCCGGCTCCCGTACCAAGATTGCCGTATGGTCCAAGGATGACGATGTCGACCCCATCGGCGCCTGCATCGGTCCTAAAGGTACCAGGGTTGCCAAAATCGTTGACGAGCTTTGCGGAGAAAAGATTGACATTGTCAAATATTCCGAAGATCCCGTAGCCTTTATAAGCGAATCTCTTTCTCCCGCCAAGGTTGTTTCGGTGGAAATTGACCCCGACGGAGCAAAGTCCTGTCATGTATCGGTTCCGGATGTTCAGCTTTCCCTTGCCATCGGAAACAAGGGTCAGAATGCACGTCTTGCCGCCAAGCTGACCGGCTGGAAGATAGACATCCGTCCCGAAAGCGGATTTTACGGCGAGGAGTAATTCTATTTTTGTCCGAAAGGAGCGACAAAATTGTCAGATAAAAAATCGGTTCCGCTTAGAAAATGTATCGGTTGCGGAGAGATGAAAACAAAGGCCGAACTCATACGGCTGGTCAAGACCCCCGACGGTAAGGTCGAGCTTGACGACGGTTATAGGAAAAACGGGAGAGGGGCATATATCTGCAAGAACGGAAAATGCCTTGAAACCGCCCGCAAAGCCAGACGGCTTGAACGCTCCCTTTCGGTAAAAATCCCCGATGAAATATATGCCGCCTGCGAGGAGGTTATTTCAAAAAATGAATGATAAGCTTCTCGGGCTTTTGGGAATAGCAAGAAGGGGCGGAAAGCTCATAATCGGGTTCGAAATGTGCTCCGAAGCAATTGAGAAAAGCCGCGCAAAGCTTATAATAGTTGCAAGCGACACGGCAAAAAGAACCGAAAAAGAACTGCGGTTTAAGGCCGGCGAAAGGCCGGTTGAAATTATTCGCATTTCGGCCGACAAGTTCAATCTTTCAAAAGCCATAGGAACTTCGGCGGGAGTGATTGCCGTCTGTGACGAGGGCTTTGCCAAAAGGGCAAGCGAACTGATAAACCAAGGAGGAAATTGACAGTATGATGATTAAATATCGCGTTAACGAGGTCGCAAAGGACCTTGGTGAGGCAAACAATAAAGGTGTTATCGATCTTCTGCAAAAATATACCGGAGAGACCAAAAAGGCAATGACTGCGCTGACCGACCAAGAGCTCAACATAGTTTTTGAGCATTATACCCAGAAAAACAGCGTCAAGAGCTTTGATGAATACTTTAAGACCGGCGAAGCCTCGAGAAAGGCAAGAGAAGAGGAAAAGGCAAAGCTCAGCGACCGCTTCCTATCGCTTGCCGAGCAGGAGAAAATAGCCGAGATGCTCAGAGCCGCCAAGGCTCAGGCAACCGCCGAGAAGCAAGCTCCCGCACCTGAAAAGGAAGCTTCTGCCGAAAGGGAAGCTCCCGTAGCCGAGAAGGCCGCCCAAAAGAAGGCGGAGCAAAAGACCGAGGAAAAACCGGCGGATAAACAGCCCCCAAAGAAGGCCGAAAAGCCCCAACCCGCCAAACAGCCCAAAAAGGCTGAAAAGGCTCCTGAAGTCAAACCGGACCCCAATGCCGAAAAGGAATTTGAAAGAGCATATGAAAAGGCTCGCAAAAAGGAAAAGGCGCACGCCGAAAGCGTCCAGCCCAACCGCGGACCCGGAACCGTCCGTCATGTTGACACCCGCACCGCCCAGGTTGAACTTGACAAATATAACGAAAAATACACCAATCTTGCTCCCGAGCGCTCGGACAGAGACACCTCGGGCAGAAAACAGAAGATAAATCAGCGTTCCAAGGACTATCGCCGCTCCAAACAGCGCACCAAGGTTGAAACCGAGGCCGACAAGCTTCGCCGTATTCAGCTCGAGCGCATTAAAAAGACTCCCATAAAGGTTACCATCGGAGATGAAATCTCGGTCAGCGAGCTTGCCATGAGAATGAAGAAGACGGCGGCCGAGGTTATTAAACAGCTCATGAAGCTGGGAGTTATGGCTTCGGTCAACGAGATAATTGACTATGATACCGCCGCCATTGTGGCCACCGAAATGGGCGCAGTGGTCGAAAAGGAAGTAGTGGTTACCATTGAGGACCGTATAATTGACGATACCGAGGATAACGAAGAGGACCTTATGCCCAGAAGCCCTGTGGTTGTGGTTATGGGACACGTTGACCACGGTAAGACCTCCATACTCGACGCCATAAGGAAGACCAACGTCACCTCTACCGAGGCCGGCGGAATTACACAGCATATAGGTGCTTACAGGGTCAAATACGGCGACAGGGACATTACCTTCCTCGACACTCCCGGTCACGCCGCCTTTACCGCCATGCGTGCCAGAGGCGCCATGGCTACCGATGTGGCCATTCTTGTTGTGGCCGCCGACGACGGAATCATGCCTCAGACTATTGAAGCAATAAATCACGCCAGAGCGGCAAAAATACAAATAGTGGTCGCCATAAACAAGATGGATAAGCCGGGAGTTACCACCGACAAAATCATGCAGCAGCTCACCGAGCATGAGCTGGTTCCCGAGGAGTGGGGCGGCGACACTATCTGCGTGCCGGTTTCGGCTCATACCGGAATGAATATCGACAAACTGCTTGAAAATGTATTGCTTGTTTCGGATATGCTTGAGCTTAAGGCCAATCCCAACCGTCCTGCAAAGGGTACTGTCATTGAGGCAAGACTTGACAAGGGCCGCGGTCCGGTTACCACCCTGCTTGTTCAGAACGGAACCTTAAAGAGCGGCGACATTGTGGTTGCGGGTACGGCTGTCGGCCGTGTGCGCGTCATGACCGACGATAAGGGCAACCGTGTTAAAACTGCCGGACCCTCTGTTCCGGTTGAAATCACCGGAATGGACGAGGTTCCCGAGGCGGGAGATGTTTTCGATGCAGTAAGTGACGAGCGACTTGCCCGCGAGCTTGTGGAACAGAGAAAGACTGCCGCCAAGGAAGAACAGTTCAAGTCCTTTAAGACGGTAACGCTTGAAAACCTCTTTGACCAGCTCAAGGAGGGAGAGGTTAAGGAACTCAATATTATTATTAAGGCCGACGTTCAGGGTTCGGTAGAGGCCGTACGCCAGTCGCTTGAAAAGCTGTCTAACGACGAGGTCAAGGTCAAGGTTATTCACGGAGGCGTGGGTGCCGTCAACGAATCGGACGTCATGCTGGCCAACGCTTCTAACGCCATTATTGTCGGATTCAACGTCCGTCCCGACCCGGTCGCCCAGTCCAATGCCCAGCGTGACGGGGTGGATATGCGTATGTACCGCGTCATTTACGACTGCATTGAGGAAATCGAATCGGCAATGAAGGGTATGCTCGCTCCCAAATTCCGTGAGGTTGCACAGGGACGCATCGAGGTTCGTGCCGTATATAAAATTTCTTCGGCGGGAACGGTTGCGGGCTGTTATGTTGCCGACGGAAAGGTTACAAGAAACAGTCAGATACGTGTTGTGCGCGACGGTATCGTGGTTGCTGAGGACAAAATCGATTCTCTGCGCCGCTTTAAGGACGATGTTAAAGAGGCCGCTCAGGGTTATGAATGCGGTATCGGTCTTGAAAAATTCTCTGACATCAAAGAGGGAGATATTTTCGAAGCGTTTGTTATGGAAGAATACCGCGACTGAAACGGGGTGAAATAATTGCCTTCTCAGAGGATAAACAGAATAAACGAAGATGTTAAAAGAGAGCTTGCGGACATTTTTCGCAACCTTAAGGACCCAAGAATAGCCCCGCTGGTTTCGATAGTCAGGGTGGATGTCTCGGGAGACCTTTCCTATGCGAAAATCTATGTAAGTGCCATCGGGTCGGAGGACGCCACCTCCCAAACGGTAAAGGGGCTTAAATCGGCATCGGGATATATAAGACGGGAGCTTTCCGAGCGGCTTCACATTCGCAAAACCCCCGAACTTAAATTTATTGCCGATGATTCCATCGCCCACGGTGCCGACATTTCAAGGATTTTAAAGGATATAGGGGATTAAAATGAAGATAGACCTGGAATTTGCAAAAAAGCTCCTTTGCGATGGGGATAATTTTAATATTTTTCTTCATGCAAGCCCCGACGGAGACACGGTGGGAAGCGGGTTTGCCCTATGTGCCGCCCTCAGAGGTATGGGGAAAAAGGCAAATGTAATTTGCAGTGATGACATTCCTAAATCCTTCAGTTTTATAACCGACGGATATGAGCCTCAGGACTTTGAGGCTGAGACACTTATTTCGGTGGATGTGGCCGATGCTCAGCTTCTTGGAAAATATAGGGCTTTGAGTGACAGAATACTTTTGTCGGTTGACCATCACGGACTTAACAGGGAGTTTGCAAAGTATACCCTTGTAGACCCTTCGGCGGCCGCCAACTGTGAGAATATTTTGAAGCTCATAAAATATATGGAACTGCCGGTGGACGAGTATATTGCCCGGTGTATATACACAGGTATCTCCACCGATACCGGATGCTTTAAATATTCAAACACAACCCCGAAAAGCCACATAATGGCTGCCGAGATGATGAGCATCGGAATTGATTTTGCCGAAATAAACCGCATCATGTTTGACACCAAAACAAGAGGCCGCATTAAACTTGAAGGCAGTCTCATGGAGCAGATGAAATTCTTCTTTGACGGAAAGGCGGCATTTGTTGCCGTCACCGAGCAAATGAAGGCCGAGGCCGGAGTGACCGACGACGATCTTGAGGGAATAACCTCCATGCCGAGAAAGGTTGAGGGCGTGCTGGTCGGCGTCACCTTCAGAGAAAAGGAAAACGGAGTGTTTAAAATTTCGGTCAGAACCCATGCCCCTATTGACGCCGCCAAAATATGTCAGAAATTCGGTGGAGGCGGGCATAACCGCGCCGCAGGATGCTCTATTGAGGGAGTGACCCTTGAGGAAGCCGAAAAGAGATTTGTGGACGTAATCGGAGAATTCATAAGCTGATGGACGGAATTGTGCTGATTGATAAACCCGCCGGATTTACATCATTTGACGCCGTAGCGGTTATGCGTGGAACTCTTCATCAAAAGAAAATAGGCCACACCGGCACCCTCGATCCTATGGCAACGGGGGTGTTGCCTTTGCTCGTGGGCAAGGCCACCAAGCTGTGCGACATTATGCCGGTTAAGGATAAAAAATATGTCGCAGAAATAAAATTCGGCCTGACCACCGATACCCTTGATGTTACCGGACAGGTAAAATCCTCGGTGGACTGCCATGTGACCGAGGAGCAGTTTTGCCGTATACTTCCGGAATTCACCGGAAAAATAATGCAGACCCCTCCCATGTTTTCGGCCGTTTCAAAAAACGGTGTGCGTCTTTATGAGCTTGCACGAAAGGGAATGGAAATCGAGCGGGACGCCCGTCCCGTGACGGTCTACTCTCTGAAAAATCTTGGAAAGACCGGCAAAAACACCTTTGCCTTGGAGGTTTACTGTTCCTCCGGAACATATATTCGCACCCTGGCCGACGACATGGGAAAAAGGCTTGGGGTCGGCGGTTGTATGCAGAGCCTGAGAAGAACAAGTGCTTGCGGATATTCTGTGGAGCGCTGTGTTGCTCTTGAAAAGGCGAGGGAAATGTCGGCCGAGGAGCTTATCCTTCCTATTGAAACGGCGGTGGAAAGCTTTCCTTCGGTTACCGTCAGCCAAGCTCAGGCCAAAAGATTTTCCAACGGCGGACAGCTCAGCCTTGACAGGTTAAGGCTTTGTAGGAATGCCGAGGGACTGTATGCCGTAAAAAACCCGGAGGGAAGGATTATAGGCCTTGGGGAAATATGCCGTGAAAAGGGTCTTCTTAACATAAAATGTTTATTTTAAGGACGAAAAATGCTGATTTTAAAAAACACAGAAAATTTTGATAAAAAGCTTTGTCCCGCCGTTGCGCTGGGCACCTTTGACGGCGTTCACCGCGGTCACCAAAAGGTGCTTAACAGCGCCGTGGATTCGGGATATTATCCGGTTGCCCTGGTTATAAACAGACCTTTGGACAAAAAAAACCGCTCGCCCATTCTCGTTACTCCCGAGCAAAAAAACCACCTTTTTGAAACCCTTGGCATAAAATGCCTTGTGGATTATGAGTTTGAGAAAATCTGTTTTCTTTCCCCTGAGGTTTTTGTTAAAGAAATTCTCAAAAATCAGCTCGGAGCCGCCTATGTGTCCTGCGGGTTTAATTTTAAGTTCGGAAAAAATGCCGCCGGAGATACCGACATGCTCGAAAGCCTCTGCCGGCAAAACGGCATTATGCTCAATGTTAGTTGTTCTGAGAATTTTGAAGGAAAACCCGTTTCCTCCACCCGTATAAGACGGGCTCTGGAAGAGGGAGAACCTCTTCAGGCGGCCAAAATGCTATCAAGATATTTTTCCTTCGACTTTCCGGTTTTGCCGGGGGATAAAATAGGAAGAACCCTCGATATGCCCACAATAAATCAGGTTTTTCCCCAAGGGTTTATTTTGCCAAAGTGCGGTGTTTATGCCGTTAATGTGCAGATTGACGGAAAAAATTATAAAGGGGTATGCAACGTGGGCACCCGCCCGACCCTTGACCGAACCGAATTTCGTGCCGAGACGAATATAATCGGGTTTTCGGGAAATCTTTACGGGAAAAGACCAAAAGTAAGTCTTGTTGAATACATCAGAGATACCAAAAAATTTCCATCCCTAAAGGAGCTCAAGGCCGAGGTGGACAGGAATATCGAATATACCGAAAGACTCCAGTTTGAGGGTGATTTAATTGGATAAAAAACGCATTGTAATAAAGGTTGGAACATCATCCCTTACATACGAAAACGGAAAACTCAATCTTTGCAGTATGGAGAGGCTGGTGAGGGTTATTGCCGACCTTAAAAACAGCGGAAAAGAGATCGTGCTTGTCTCATCTGCCGCCATTGCCGTGGGTCAAAACCGCCTGGGACTTAAAAGCCGACCGAAAGAGACCAAGGAAAAACAGGCGACCGCCGCGGTGGGTCAGTGCGACCTTATGGCGATGTATAGCAAGCTTTTTCACGAATACGGCTGGAATGTGGCCCAGATGCTGCTGACAAGAGACTGTATCGACGACCGAAAACGCAGGGAAAATGCCATGAATACGATGGAGTGTCTGCTGGAAATGGGGGCCGTTCCGATTATAAACGAAAATGACACCGTTTCGGTTGAAGAGCTGGTTTTCGGAGATAACGACAAGCTTTCGGCTATGGTGGCCGCAGTGTGCGGAGCCGACATGCTTATAATTCTCACCGATACCGAGGGGCTTTTCGACAGCGACCCGAGGGAAAACAGCGACGCAAAGCTTATTTCCCGTGTGGATAAAATAACCGATGAAATTTACGAAATTTCGGGCGGAGCCGGCACGAATCGAGGCACCGGAGGAATGAGAACCAAGATCGAAGCCGCCGAATATGCTTCAAATCACGGCATAGATACCATCGTTATGTCGGGAAGCCGGCCGTCGGAAATTTACAAAATATTTGACGGGGAAAAGATAGGTACGCTTTTTAAGGCCGAAAAAAGGAGTTAAATCATGGTAAGAGAGCTTTGTGAAAAGGCGAGAAAGGCCGAAAAATTTCTTTGTTCGGCCGATGAAGAAATGAAAAATAAGGCTCTGCTTTTTATGTCAAAGGGTCTGGTTGACGATAGTGAAAAGATACTGGCCGCAAACAGACTGGACCTTGAGAAGGGGGAAAAAAGCGGTCTTTCCTCTGGCCTTCTCGACCGCCTTATGTTAAATCAGGACCGCCTGAACGCCATGTCGGAGGGTATGGCCGAAGTGACCCGTATAGCCGATCCTGTGGGAAGGACTCTTGAACAGTTTGAGCGTCCAAACGGACTTTTAATAAAAAAAGTTTCGGTTCCTTTGGGGGTTATCGGAATAATTTATGAGGCTCGGCCAAATGTTACGGCCGATGCCGCCGCAATTTGTCTCAAGGCCGGAAATGCCGTTGTGCTCCGCGGAGGCAAGGAGGCGGTGAATTCAAATGTCGCCATTTCAAATTCCATGAGGAAATCCCTCAAAAACGCGGGATTTCCCGAGGACTGCATATGCCTTGTTACCGATACCGACCGCTCTTCGGCAACCGAGATGATGAAGGCGAGCGGTTTGCTTGATTTGCTCATTCCCAGAGGAGGAGCAGGACTTATAAATTCGGTGGTGGAAAATTCCACCGTCCCGGTTATTCAGACCGGAACCGGTAATTGCCACATTTATATTGACGAATTTGCCGACCTTGAAAAGGGAGCAAATATTGTTTATAACGCCAAAACCCAGAGGGTTTCGGTTTGCAATGCTGCCGAAAGCCTGCTTGTAAACGAAAAAACGGCCAAGGAATTTTTGCCTTTGGTAAAGAAGCTGCTTGACCGTAAAAATGTTGAAATACGAGGTTGTGAAAAAACCGCCGAAATTCTCGGTGGCTGTGTTGTTCCGGCCTGTGAGGAAGACTTTGGAAAAGAGTTTCTTGATTACATTATTTCGGTCAAGGTTGTAAAAAATATAGACGAAGCCATTGACCTTATCGGTAAATATTCCACCGGACACAGCGAATGTATCGTGACCGAAAACAAGAAAAACGCTGAAAAATTCACAAAAGAGGTGGATTCGGCGGCGGTCTATGTCAATGCATCCACCCGGTTTACCGACGGCGGTGAATTTGGCTTTGGTGCCGAAATCGGGATTTCAACCCAGAAGCTTCATGCCAGAGGCCCCATGGGGGTAAGAGAGCTTACTTCCTATAAATATGTCATACTGGGCGACGGTCAAACCAGATAATTGAGGAGTTTATTTTTTAATGTCAAAGTTTCAGAAGGATTATACCGAGGGAAGCGTGGTAAAACAGCTTATAAGCTTCTCCTTGCCCTTTCTTTTTTCAAACCTGCTTCAGGCCCTTTACAATGTGGTTGACATGGTGGTTGTGGGTCGGTATGTTGGACCGGTGGGCGTTGCGGGAGTGCAGACCGGCGGTCAGATAACCATGCTTATAACCAATGTGGTTACCGGATTTGTTGTGGGAGCGACGGTTTTGGTGGCTCAGTATCAGGGCGCCAAAAACACCGAAGCTCAAAAAAAGACCATAAGCACGCTGTTTACCTTTTTCTTTTTTGTGAGTATCGGAATTACTGTCGTAACGGTGCTCTTAAACGGGACATTTCTCCATCTGCTTGGAACCGAAGAAAATTCCTTTCCCGAGGCATATAATTATCTGCTGTGCTGTTCCTTCGGGTATGTTTTCATATTCGGATATAACGCCGTAAGCGGAATTTTGCGGGGAATGGGCGACAGTAAACGTCCGCTTTTCTTTGTTGCCGTCGCAACGGCTGCCAACATTATACTGGATATTGTATTTGTAAAATACATGGGTATGCGCTCTCTCGGCGCCGCCCTTGCCACAGTTTTGGCTCAGGGGCTGAGTTTTGTCATTTCGCTGATTTATCTCAAACGCAGCAATTTTATGTTTGACTTTAAGCTCAAATCCTTTAAGATTTATAAGGACAAGCTAAAACTGATTTTCAAGATAGGCTGTCCCTCAGCCGTCCAGTTTGCCATAACCGGACTTTCCTTTTTGGCTCTTACCGGAATTTCAAATGCCATTGCCGGAACGGTGGGAACAACGCTTCTTGGAATAGGCCAAAAGCTCAATACCTTCGGAATACTGCCATGTATTGCTCTTTCCTCTTCAATTTCCTCCATGGCGGGACAGAACATCGGCGCCAAGAAATACGACCGAGCCAAGAAAACCATGTGGGTTGGAATGGGCTTCGCATTGGCGCTTTCGGTGGTGGTTTTTGGGCTTGTAAACATCTTCCCGAATCAGATAATGGGCATTTTCCTAAACAAAAATTCCCTTTCAGGCGCAGATCTTGAGCTTTACGAACAGTGCATGGAAATAGGGGCGAAATATATCACCCTTTGCAGCTTTGACTACCTTTTTGCCAGCGTCTTTTTCTGTACAAACGGCCTTGCAACCGGCTCGGGACACACCCTTTTCTCCCTTATCAATGCGTCCATAAACTCCTTTGTTTTCCGTGTTCCCATGGCCTATATTTTCTCTATGAGCTGGGGTCTCAACATGGGTCTGACGGGTATTGCGGCGGCGTTGGGCTTTGCTCCCATTGTCTCGGCCGTTATAGGAATTATATATGTTCAGTCGGGCAAATGGAAAAAGTCGAAAATCGCGGTTGCAAAATAAAACAAAAAATATTTTACGGGGCG
>CABMOR010000024.1 GCA_902388225.1 uncultured Oscillospiraceae bacterium
GAGAGGAGCGTTCGATTGTTTCGGACATCGCCGGAACCACAAGAGATGCTGTCGACTCCCAAATCGAAAACCGCTTCGGCAAATTTCTTTTTATTGATACAGCCGGATTGAGAAGAAAGTCCCGTGTGGCAAAGGCGGGGGACGATATTGAGCGATACAGCATAATCCGGGCCGAAATGGCTATCGACCGTGCTGACGTCTGCGTGATCATTATTGACGGTGTGGACGGGTATACCGAGCAGGACGCAAAGGTTGCCGGCATGGCGCACAACGCCGGAAAGGCCTGTATTGTGGCGGTTAGCAAATGGGACGCAGTGGAAAAGGACGACAAGACCATGGATAAGATGCGTTCCGAGCTTATGAACGAGCTTGCTTTTATGTCCTATGCCCCCATTATTTTTCTCTCGGCCAAAACCGGGTCGAGGGTCGAGCGGCTTTTTGAACTTATTAAATTTGTCAACGATCAGAACAACATGCGTATTTCAACCGGCATGCTGAACGACCTTTTGGCCGACGCCACGGCGAGAGTACAGCCTCCCACGGATAAGGGCAAACGCCTGAAAATTTATTATATAACCCAGGCCTCTACAAAACCGCCTACATTTGTCTGTTTCTGTAATAACAAGGAACTTTTCCATTTTTCATACCAGCGTTATCTGGAAAATCAAATCCGCTCGACCTTCGGGCTTGAAGGTACGCCGGTCAGAATGGTTATCCGCGAGCGCGGAGAATAAATTTTTAGGAGATAGTTAAGATGTCATATAAGGTTACTGTTCTTTTGATTCTCGGACTTTTTGCTGTGGTCAGTTACCTTTTGGGCAGTATAAATTTTGCCATAATAGTAACCAAGATTTTTACCGGCAGAGATATCAGACGGTCGGGAAGCGGAAACGCCGGAATGACCAATGTTATGCGTATGGTGGGATTTCTTCCCGGAGCAATTACCCTGCTTTTTGACATAGGTAAGGCGGTGTTGGCTACATGCTTGGGAAAATATTATATGTTTGATTTTCTGCTGACGGTTTACCCTGAACTTCCGTCGGTTATGTCGGCCGAAGGTTTTTCTTATGCGTCGGCCGTGCTTCCCATTTATGCCGCCAACATATGCGGATTTTTCTGCATACTCGGCCACCTGTATCCCCTTTACTTTAAATTCAGGGGAGGAAAAGGCATTTCCACCATTGCGGGGGCCATGGCCATTCTTGACTGGAGAGTTTTTCTCATTGTGCTGAGCATTTTTATCATTGTCTTTGTTCTCTCCCGCATTGTTTCCCTTTCGTCGGTTATTGCGGCCATAAGCTATCCCATAGTCATGTTTATTGTGTTTACCTTTTCTCCCTCATATGACGCCATAACGAGAACCGCATTTTCGGCTCAGTACCGTCCGTTTTTTATCCCACTAAACGCCTTTGTGGTGCTTATGGCGGTGTGTTTTTCGGCCTTGACCATAATCAAGCATATAGAAAACATAAAACGAATCATCAAAGGTGAGGAAAAGAAACTTAAAATCAAGGGATTCCCCTCTAAAAAATAAAAGAGAAAACAAAAAGGCTCCGACGGGATTTCCCCAAGGGAGCCTTTCGACTTTTTTGGATTTTTGAAGGCTGAACTTTTAAGACAGCCCATTGAAGATAAGTATGGCAGCGCCGAGAATGACAAGCACCCCGCCGGTCGCCCGATTGAGCACCTCCGGCCTTGCACGGTTGGCAAAAAGAGCGGCGATTCGGGCAAACAGCAGGGTAAATACCACACACAAAGCCATTACGGTAAGGTCGGGGAGCCGGCCGAAGGAGAAGTGCGATACGGCGCCGGTAAAGGCGGTAAAGGTCATTATGAAAACGCTGGTGCCCACGGCGGTTTTAAGCTCGTATCCCAAAACCGATGTAAGAATAAGCAGCATCATCATTCCGCCGCCCGCTCCCACAAAGCCGCATATAAATCCAACGACGCCTCCGCAAATCAGCGAACCTACAATCTTTTTTCTTTTGGTGACTGCGTTCATTTGTTCCTTGGTGGTCATGACCGGTTTGATTATAAATTTAATACCCAAAATAAGGGTCATAAAGACCGAAAAGTTTCCCATGGTTGTCGAGGGAACCACACTTGAAACAAAGCTTCCCACCACCGTGAAAACAAGCACGGCGGCCATCATCAAAAGCCCGTTCTTTATATCAAGGTTGTTGTTCTTCTTATACGTGTAAGCCGAAACGGCACTTGCCAGCACATCCGAGGCGAGGGCAATTCCAACCGCCATATAGGGCTCTACCCCCAAAAAGGTGATGAGCATGGGGCTTATGACGGCGGCGGCGCTCATTCCTGCAAAGCCGGTACCGAGTCCTGCCCCCATTCCGGCAAAAAACGTGACTAAAACGGTAATAAAAACATTATTCATTCAAAACATCCTTTTCTCCCATTATTTTAAACTTTTATCAATCTTTTGTCAACCCGGTTAAAGGCAGGCGATATAATGCAAACGGTAAATGAGGCTCTCGACCGTCTTAGCAGGTCGAAATTTCGCTCATCCTTTTCTCTTGACGAGGCCGACCGGCAATATGTCAGGCAAAAAGGCATGGAGACCGTACGAAGCCACGCAGAGGATTTTATCAGGACGAGACTTGCACCCCCCTTTCCCAAAAACGACGGAAACCAAACCCCCATGAAGGGGCATCCGGTATTTAAGGCTCAGCACGCCTGCGCCTGTTGCTGCAGGGGATGTCTCGAAAAGTGGTACAAGGTCAAAAAAGGCAAACCTCTTACCGAAACTCAGCAAAAAAAAATAGTCAATCTTCTCATGTCCTGGATAGAAAATCAAATGAACCTGCACCCCCATGCTTAGCAGTTTTACTCTATATATCTCCTTGACATAAAAAAATTTTGGTGATATAATTATAAATATTTATTATGAGGGAGGCGGCTTATGTCAAAACCTATTAAAATAACCACCGACAGCACTGCGGATCTTTCCCCTGAGCTTATTGAAAAATACGGCCTTTCTATCCTTCCGCTCCACATCGAAATGGACGGAAAAAGTTATTCCGACGGAGTGGACGCTAAACCGGAGGATCTTTTTAAATATTACGAGCGCACCGGGCAGCTTGCCAAATCAAGCGCAGCGGGCGTGGGGGAATATCTTGACTTTTTTAAAAATTTTACCGACCAAGGCTTTGACGTTATACATATCAGCCTAGGCAGTTTTCTGTCAAGCTCCCATCAAAACGCCAAGCTTGCGGCTCAGGAGCTTGAAGGGGTTCATGTTATAAATTCCAAGAACCTTTCTTCGGGCACGGGGCAGATCGCCCTGATGGCCTGTGAGCTTAGAGACAAGGGTCTCTCGGCCGAGGAAACAGTGGCAATCTGCGAGGAGGCGGTTGACCGTCTTGATGTTACCTTCATAATTGAGACTCTCGAGTATCTTCATGCCGGTGGGCGCTGTTCGGGCGTGGCAAAATTCGGAGCCAATCTGCTCAACCTCCGCCCCAGTATTATTGTCCAGCAAAATCAAATGGTGGTGGGGAAAAAATACCGTGGAAAAATTCTCGACTGTTATCTCAAATATATAAGAGAGCAGCTGGGAGATGCTTCCGATGTGGTGCTCGACCGCATATTCTTTACCCATTCAAAAATGAATCCCGAGTATGTCAAGGCCTGCATGGAGGAGATAAGAAAAATCGCTCCTTTCAAGGAAGTCATTGAAACCGAAGCAGGCAGCGTTATTTCCTGTCACTGCGGACCGGGTTGCTGCGGTGTTCTTTTCTTCAGGACTCATAAAAAATAATCTTTCGGAGGATAATAAAATGAAAGCTTTTAAATCCATCGCAGCCGTCATTCTTTCGGCGGCAATGATCCTTTCTCTTTGTGCCTGCCATAAAAAGGGCGAAACGGTTGTAACCGTAGGCGATACGAAAATCGATTCGGGTCTTTATCTCGCTTTGCAATACACCGCATATTCCCAGTTTATAAGCGATGTACGCGAGGATCCCGACGCCAGCATCCCCAGCGACGCCAGTTATTCCTATTTTAACGATTTAACCCATCCCGAGGACGGCCTTTCTATGATTGACTGGGTAACCGATCGCACCAATCAAATGGTTAAGGAATACGGAGCCGTCAAATATCTTTGCAGTCAAAACCATATCTCGCTGAGCGCGTCGGAAGAGGAAACCGTTGACCAGTATGCCAACGCCTACTGGGAAAGCCAGGGCATGAAGCTGTTTTACGAGGATTTCGGCGTAAGCTACAATACCTACCGGGAAACCATTGCCCACAACTTCCTTACCTCCAAGCTGTTTTATTTTTATTACGGAACTGCCGATGATAAGCTTCCCGGAAGCGGAAGCAAAGCGGTAAGCGACCAGGAGGTTTCGGAAGCAATTAACGGTTACGCCGTGCTTGTCGACCATCTTGACAACAAGCTTTCGGCCACCTATGACGAGGAAGGAAACGCCACCGCCGTTACCGACGAGGAGAGAGAGGCCGCCAAGGCCAAGCTTCAGGGTTATGCCGACCGCATAAACAGAGGAACCTCCTTTGACACAATAAAGGCGGAATATGCCGCCGAGACCGGCGCCACCGACACCGACACCGCATCCACCGTTCCCTCCTCCGATACTGCCACCTCCATTTACACCGCCACCGCCTCCGCCTACACCAAAAACGATTCCGACGCCACCAACTATAATCTTTTCGACGGCTTCAAATCCACCGACGGCTTTGAATACGGCAAGGCCATGGTTGTGGAGGGGGACACCGACGACTTTAAGCTGGTCATAATCTACGACCTGTCCAAGGACCCCTACTACTGTGAGACCTATCACGACGCCATTGTAAGAGAGCTCAAGTCGGATGAGTTTGAGGATTTCCTTGCTCAGCAAGCCGACAGCATAGGCGTCAGTGAGAATTCTTCGCTGGTAAAATTCTACCGTCCGGAAAAAATTGACTTTGACAAGGCGGCACAAAACGCTGCTTCCTAAAAAAACACTTTACAAAACCGTAAATATGTGTTATAGTAGCTAAAGCGTCATTTAGCGGCGCTGTTACCCTTTCTTGGCCGACGGGGATCACCGTCCCATGGCTCAGATTCGGGAAAAAATAATTTTGAGGTGAAAAAAATGACAAATGAACAGAAAACTTCCATCATCAAAGAGTATGCGACCCACGAGGGTGACACCGGTTCTCCCGAGGTTCAGATCGCAGTTCTTACCTTCCGCATTAACGAGCTTAATGAGCATCTGAAGGTTCACAAGAAGGATCATCATTCCCGCCGCGGACTGCTTAAAATGGTCGGTCATCGCCGTAATCTTCTTGCATATCTTCAAAAGAAGGATATCGAAAGATATCGTTCAGTCATTGCGAGACTCGGTATTCGTAAGTAATAGTTTTAAATTCGGGCGGACTTTAACTTGTCCGCCCGTTTTCACCTAACAGACAAAGGCGGAGCTCTTCTCTGCTTTGTAATTTATCCGTGGATTCTGCGTTGTTTTTTAGCAGTGAACAGATTGCCTGAAAATCGGGCAATGTGTTTATTGCTAAAGCGGCAAGGCGTCCTCGGAAATAAAAATTTGGAGGAAAAATAAATGTTTGAAAATGCAAAAACCTTTTCAATCGACTTTGCCGGCCGCCCTCTTGTTGTTGAAACCGGCAAGCTGGCCCAGCTGGCTTCGGGCGAGTGCATGATTCGCTACGGCGAGACTGCGGTACACTGTGTGGCCACCATTTCGGACAAGCCGAGAGAAGGCGTCGACTTCTTCCCTCTGTCGGTGGACTATGAAGAGAAGCTTTACGCCGTCGGCCGAATTCCCGGCTCATTCCTGCGCCGAGAAGGACGTCCCACCGAGAAGGCCATTCTCTCTTCCCGTGTTATCGACCGTCCCATGAGACCTCTGTTTCCCAAGGACATGAGAAACGACGTTTCCATCGTTACCACCGTTATGTCGGTTGACCCCGACTGTCCCCCCGAAACCATCGCAATGATCGGCGCTTCCATTGCCGTAACTATTTCCAAAATTCCCTTCAACGGTCCTATAAGCGGCGTCAGCGTGGGAATGGTCGACGGACAGTTTGTAATCAATCCCACATCCGAACAGCAGAAAAAATCCCGTATGGCCGTTACCGTCGCCTCTACCGATAAAAAGGTCGCCATGATTGAGGCCGGTGCCGATCAGGTTACCGACGAGGAAATGTTCGATGCCATTATGTTCGGTCACAAGGCCAACCAGCAGATTATTGAATTTATCAACAAGATCAGAGAAGAGGTCGGCGTTCCCAAAATGGACTTCCCCTCCAACGATCCTTCCCACGAAATGTACGAAGATGTGGAAGCTATCGCCATCGACAAGGTGCGTCTGGCTCTCGACACCGACGACAAAAGGGTTCGAGACGAAGCTCTTCTTCCCATTTACGCCGAAGTGCACGAAAAGCTGGATGAAAAATATCCCGAAGAGACCGAAAAGCTGGACGACTGCCTTTATAAACTGCAAAAATTTGTGGTTCGCCGCTGGCTTCTCGACGACTCCAAGCGTGTTGACGGACGAGGAATTGATGAAATGCGTCCCTTGGCCGCCGAAGTCGGTCTTCTTCCCCGTGTTCACGGTACCGGCCTTTTCACAAGAGGGCAGACCCAGGTGCTGACCACCGTCACCCTCGGTCAAATCAGAGACGCCCAAATTCTTGACGGACTGGATGACGAAGAAACCAAGCGCTATATGCACCAGTATAATTTCCCCTCCTACTCGGTGGGTGAAACCCGTCCCAGCCGCGGACCCGGACGCCGTGAAATCGGTCACGGTGCTCTTGCCGAGCGTGCTCTTGTTCCGGTCATTCCCGACGAAAAGGAATTCCCCTATACTCTCCGTCTTGTTTCGGAGGTCCTTTCGTCCAACGGTTCTACCTCTCAGGCCTCGATTTGCGGTTCCACCCTTGCTCTTATGGATGCCGGTGTTCCCATCAAGGCTCCTGTCGCAGGTATTTCCTGCGGTCTTATTACCGAGGGCGACCGTTTCATGACCATGGTCGACATCCAGGGTCTTGAGGATTTCTTCGGAGACATGGACTTTAAGGTTGCAGGAACCAAGGAAGGTATAACTGCCATTCAGATGGACCTTAAAATAGACGGACTTACCCCCGAAATCATCAAGGAGGCTCTTGCCAAGACCCACAAGGCCCGCAATTATATCATTGATGAGGTTATGCTTAAGGCCATTCCCGCTCCCCGTGAGGAGCTCTCCAAATATGCTCCCAAGATGGTATCCACCAAAATTGATGTGGACAAAATCCGTGAGGTCATCGGTTCGGGCGGAAAGGTCATTCAAAAGATTTGTGCCGACTGCAATGTTAACATCGACATTGAAGAGGACGGAATGGTATATATTCAGGCCATCGACATTAAGGATTGCAACCGCGCGCTTCAAATCGTTGAGACCATTGCCAAGGATCCTGAAATCGGTGCAATCTACAAGGGCAAGGTCACCAGAATCATGTCCTTCGGTGCTTTCGTTGAGATTGCTCCCGGCAAGGAGGGGCTGGTACACATCAGCCACCTTGATGTTAAACGTGTGGAGTCGGTTGAATCGGTTGTTCAGGTCGGCGACGAGGTAATCGTTCAGGTTCTCGAAATAGACGACCAGGGACGCATTAATCTGTCCAGAAGAAACGCTCTTATTGAAATTGAGGGGGCTGTTCCCGAAAACGATATAAGCGAAACCCGCCGTCCTCCCCGCCGCCGTGACCATGGCGACAGAAACGGCGACCGCAGAAGAAGATAAGGGAAGATCGAAGTTTATTAAAATTAAGCTCTAAAAGAGTTCGGTTAAACATTTTTAGAAAATACGGCTCAGCCTTTAAGGGCTGAGCCGATTTTTTGTATTTTTATCCGGAGTTTTGCGGTTCTGAAAAAAGGTTTTCGCTCGGTAATATCCTTTTGGCCTAATTTAACCTTCTTCACAACTCTTATATTATTTCTGTTATTTTTCGGTATTGATTCTTCTCGAAAAGCTCAATTTGAACTTTCGATGGCCTTTTTGAACACAAAAAATCTCCCTGCACGAAAATTGCAGGGAGATTTTTAAATCTTATCCTATTTCAGTAACCGTAGCGTATTTGCTGACGAAATCGAAGTAGGTGTAGGCGTCAATATACTCGTAGGTCTCTTCATTGTTTACAGCAACATAATCAATGTAGGCATCAATAAGTCTCTTGATACCGATGGGCGACTGGCAAATGGTTCTGTAGGCCGAAAATCCATTCATGGAACGGTCATAAGACTTCATGCTCTTAAATACTTTAATCATGTTGGGATTGCTGAAATCAACCTTTTCGGCGTTGGAGTTTGCGCCTTCTTCGTCAGTAAAGATGATTTCATTGAAAAGATAGGCGTATATCGTATCTCCGGAGGAAACCAGACGCTTGGAGCTGTCGTTGTGGAATGCTCCGACGGTCGAGAATTCGCTGTATGCCGTGAATACATCGTTTGAAATACGGTTCTTATCAATAATAAATCCTGTTATATCGATATTGAACAGATCATAGTATTTCTGGTTGTACTCAATCCACTTTGCCCAACCCTCGTTATAATCTCGGACCGCTTTGGTTTCTTCGTTCTTGCTGAAGTTGTTAGGCATGGTGTAGCCCGCTCCCTCTCCGGCTGCAATATAGTCGTTCGGGCCGATGTGGGAATAAACATAATCCCAAACAACCGGAATACGCTGGGAAAGATTGGGGTTAAAGCACCAGAGTAAGGGAACGGTGGCGCTTGTACCGTCTCTCCAAAAATCGGCCACGTATTTCTTCATCCATGCCGAAGAATCGTAGTCTCCCACATAAAGGGTAAAGTATGTTTTGGAAGCGTCGTATGTAACCTCGGTAGTAGGTGCATTGTTGTTTTTGAATTCGGTGAGGGTGGTTCGGTATTTGTAGAGCAGCGAGCCGTTACTCATGGCGCAGGGAGAAGCCGCATCGGCCTCCATGGCAAGGTTGTAGCTGGTGCTGTACTGGCAGTAGAGCCACTCAATCTGGTTAGGAGCGAGACGTCCTCTGGGCTCGCCGCCGGTGGGGTTATATGTGGTGTATTTTTCCCACCAGGGGGGGAATCCGAGAACCTGACCGATTTCGCCGTTTGCACGTTTGTATCTTGCCTCCATGATTTTGATCATGGTAGCATGGTCGGTGCCGGCAGGCTGATCGGGATCGTCGCAGACAATCTCCTTAATGTCGGGATTGGGGTTAAGGTCAAAGGCAAATGCGTGGCGGGCGATGATGTAATCAACATTCAGGGTGGACACATCGGTTGCAAAATCTTCTTTATAATACTCGGAACCCGGAACAACATTCAAACCGTCGAGTATATATGCAACATAGTTGGCCGAGCATCTGTCCATATATTTTTCCAGAGCCCAAAGATATGCGTCGCATTTTTTACTTCCCGAGCTCATGACATTTGTGTCGGGAATTTTAGTTCCTTCAACGCCGGTAAATTTGTCGCAGAGGTTGAGCTTAACCTCGGCGCCCAGTGCAGTCATCTTCTCATATACCGCTCCGCCTTCCATAACCGGCAGGTATCCGTCGGCACCGCAAGCGGTGGTAGCGACATTGGCTGTGGCCGGAACATCGGGATCCCACAAGGCCATACCGCAGTATTTAAGCTGTTCCTTAAAGGTGTTGTAGAAATCGTCCATATTGACAAGCTGTTTGGACTTTTTGAGGTTGGAAGTGATTCCGCCGTTTCTCATCTGCTTAAGCCAGAAACCGTCAGACTGATCGTTGGAAAGCATAAGCATGGTGGTGTGTTCGGCATCCATTCCGAAGGAACGGTTTATGAGACCCTGAAGGCTGGCCACAAGGCGAACCTCCTCGGCCGTCATGGTACCGCCGGCACGGCTGGACAGAACATAAACGGTATTGCGGTTGAGGTTGGAAATGTCAACAACAAAGCTGTTGTCCGCCGTCTCATCGAGTGTGTATGCACCGTTATCCAAAATGGTGTCGTTAACCTCAAGGGCGGGCAGATTAAAGCTTGTAATTTTGCCAACGGCATACTGCAAAATCAGTAGAGCGTCGGTAACGGTCACCTCGCTGTCGCCCGAAACCTTGGCCAAATTCTCCTGAAATTCATCAAGCTCGATTTTCCTTATGGTGGCCTGAAGAACCATGAGCGCGTCGTCAGCTGTTACTCCGCCTTTTTGGTCAACGTTTCCGTATCCGATTTCGGCAGAAGCCGTCACGGCACCGAAAACCGAAAAGACGATCATAACAGCAAGAAGTGTTGCTATTATTCTTTTCATATTTGTCCTCCTATATATGATGGTTCACGGCTGTATTATAACACATAAGAATATAAAAATAAAGAGTTTTTTATAAAAAATCTGTGTAATATTCAACAATCAATCCTGAATTTCATTTGTTTTTTCCTATATATTACAAATTTACAATCTAACGGTGATTAAACCGTCAAAGCTAAAGGTTTTTTGGCAATTCCTAAATTTTCAACCGCCATAATTTTCCCGGGGACGCTTTCCCTTTTGAAAAGCCTATAAAAAGGAAAACGCGGGAACGACAGCCCTTTGGCAGTATCGCTCCCGCATTATGCGGTTTTATAAACTTTCAGTTTCAAAGCTCGGCCTGTTTTTAAACGGGGCCGCCTTTAAATTTTATTTTCCGCCGTCTTCAGTTCCCTGTCCGGACTGTCTGATAAGGTTGAAGAAGTTATAGGGATCGACATAAACATACTGTTTATTTGCACCCTTTTCGGCAACATAGGCAGTATAACCATCAATAACCTCTTTAATTGTGGAGGGAGACTGAACCACCGTACGGTATGCCGAGAAGTTGAAGGTGTTCATAACGCCCTTATCGTAGTTATACATGCTGTTGTATCCGGTCTTGGGATCCACATTAAATGGGATCTCGTTAAACAGGTATACATAAGGAACACCGTCCTTGAGAGCAAGCGCCTGTTTGCGGTTGCTGCCGGCATTGGTAAAGGAACCGATGGGAGATATCTTGTTGAAATGTTCCATAATATCGGGGTTAATACCCTTTACCTCAAGGGAGCCGCTACCGGAGTTTATGATAAATCCGGTTATATCAATGTCAAAGAGATCATAATACCTCTTGCTGTACTCGATCCAGACGTCCCAGCCTTCCTTAGCGTCACGAAGCTCTCCGGTCTCCTTATTTTCTATAAAGTAACCGGGCATGGTATAGCCGGCGCCCTCATCCGCAACAATAAAGTCCAGATCGCTCTTGTTTTCGTAAATGTATTCCCAAATCACCGGAATACGGTCGGACAGGTTGGGGTTAAAGGCCCACATAAGAGGTATGGTGCCCCTTACGGCATCCTTCCAGTAATTGAAGACATACTTTTTCATCCATGCGGAGGAGTCATAATCTCCCACAAAAATTGTGAAATAACGATTGTTGCTGTCAAAGGTCAGCATATCTTCCTGCTTGACATCGCTGTTTTTGAATTCCGAAGCGGTAATACGGTATTTGTACATGAGAGAACCGTTACTCATTGAACAGGGATGAGCAGCGTCGGCCTCCATGGCCATGTTGTAGCTGGTGATATATTCGCAGAACAGCCATTCGAGCTGAGGTCCGCCCAGCTTTCCGTTGTGACCGGTGTCGCTGGGAGTGTCAATGGTATATTTTATCCACCAGGGAGGGAATCCCATCATTTGTCCCATTTCGCCCCCTGCACGCTCATATCTTCTCTTGAGTATCATTATGAAGGTGTCGTGATCGGTACCGGCGGGGTGGGCCGCATCGTCGC
>CABMOR010000025.1 GCA_902388225.1 uncultured Oscillospiraceae bacterium
AATTCATCATCGGCCGCCGTTGCCGTTTCGGTAAAAAGGCTGGAAAAAAAGGGGCTGCTTAAAAAGCGTGCCGATAAGCAGGACATGAGGTATAACAAGATCACTCTCACAAAAGAAGGCAAAAAAAAGGCCGCCGCCGCCAAGGACTGTATGAAAATTATCGACGAGCGGTGTTTTGAAGGTTTTTCGGACGGGGAGCTTGATACTCTCAAGCGCTTTTACGAGCGAATGATAAAAAATCTTGATTTGGAGGAAAAGCAATGAAACGGTGGTTTAAATACATAAAGCCGTATATGCTTTATTTTATAACCGGCCCGCTGTGTATGATTGTTGAGGTTGTGGGCGAAGTGTTTATGCCCTTCTTTATGGCGCAGATAATAAACAATTACAGTGCCGGAAACCTGACGGTGGGCTCCAGTCTTTGGTATATGGTGGGAATGATAGTCACTGCCCTTTGCATGATGATAGGCGGGGTGGGAGGCGCATATTTCGGTGCCAAAGCGTCGGTCAACTTTGCGGCCGACATAAGAAGCGATGTTTATAGAAAGGTCCAGGCCTTTTCTTTTGCAAATATTGACCGTTTCTCCACCGGCTCGCTTGTCACCCGTCTGACCAACGATGTAACCCAGCTTCAGAATTTTGTCAACATGTTGCTGAGAATGGCTCTCAGAGCCCCCGGAATGATGATAGGCGCTCTCATAATGGCGATAGCTCTCGAGCCGCGGCTGTCCATGATTTTTGTTGTAAGTATTCCGGTACTGCTCGTAGCCGTATTTATCATAACAAAAATGGGCTTCCCCCGTTTTACAAGAATGCAGGCCAAAATTGACCGGCTTAATTCCACCGTTCAGGAAAACATAACCAATGTGCGTGTGGTAAAATCCTTTGTTCGGGAAGATTTTGAAGAGCAGAAATTTGCCAAGGCCAACAGCGGCCTTAAAAAGACCGGAATGGGAGCAATGAAGGTAATGATTATGCTCCAGCCCATTATGAGTCTTTGTATGTACGCTACCATAATGGCTGCCGTGTGGTTCGGAAGCAAGCTGGTTATGGGCAACGGCATGGCGGTCGGAAATCTTTCGGCATTCATAACCTATGTTACTCAGATACTTATGTCTTTGCTTATGGTCACCATGCTGTTTATGTTTTCCTCCCGTGCCATGGCGTCGGCCGAGCGTATTTCCGAGGTGCTGGACGAGGAGCTTGATTTAAGCGACGAGCATTCGGCCCGTAAGGAGCTGACCGTAAAAGAGGGCAGGATAGAGTTTAGGGACGTCAATTTCAGATATTATAAATCCAGTAAGGATGCCGTGCTCGACCAAATCAACCTGACAATAGAACCGGGGCAGACGGTTGGAATCATCGGTTCTACCGGCTGCGGTAAGACCACCCTGGTTTCACTTATACCCAGGCTTTACGACTGTGACAGCGGTCAGGTGCTGGTGGACGGGGTGGATGTTAAGGACTACAGCCTCTACCACCTTCGTGAGGGAATCGGTATGGTGCTTCAAAAGAATGTGCTTTTCTCGGGCTCGATTTCCGACAATCTTCGTTGGGGCGACCTTGAAGCCGATGATACCGAGATAGAGCAGGCGGCCGAGAAGGCACAGGCGGATATGTTTGTAAAGAGCTTCCCTGGCGGATACGACACCATGCTTGACCAGGGCGGAACAAATGTTTCGGGAGGACAGAAACAGCGTCTTTGTATTGCCCGAGCCTTGCTCAAAAACCCAAAGATTCTCATTCTTGACGATTCGACCAGCGCTGTTGATACCGCCACCGAGGCCAAGATAAGAGAAGCCTTTTCAAAGGAGCTTTCTCATGCCACAAAGATAATAATTGCCCAGCGGATTTCATCGGTAAAGGACGCCGACAAGATAGTGGTTATGGACGACGGAAAAATTGTCGGCGTGGGAAGTCATGACCGGCTTATAGAGGATAATGAAACCTACAAGGAAATTTACTATTCTCAGATAGACAGGGAGGAGCTTTAAGATGGAAAGAAAAAGAACACTTGAAGACCTCCAAAAGCAGTACGGAGTAAGTTCCGCTCCCGAAAAGAAACGCGGACCCATGGGCGGCCCCCATGGAAGACCGGGAGGCCAAAGAGGAAAGGGCAAACCCAAAAACATGGGCGCAACGGTCAAGCGACTGATTCATTATGTCGGAGCATATAAATTCAGATTTATAATAGTAATCGTATGTATGCTTTTAAATACGGCGACAAGTCTGTTCGGTTCCTACATGCTTGCCCCAATAATAAACCGGCTGACCTTTTTTGTTACCGGGACTCAGGGAAGCATGAGCACCATGGAAAGCTTTGCCGACAGCATAATAGAAAAAATATGTACCCTTCCGGTTATTGCCTCCTTTATGTCCACCACGGCAGGAGCCGTTACAGGATATATAATTGCGGCCATTGGACTGCTTGCGGCGGTATATGCAGTGTCCATTGTCTGCACATATCTTCAGGCACGGATTATGCTTTCCATAAGCCAGAATTCGGTTGAAAGAATAAGAAACGAGCTGTTTGCAAAGATGCAGACCCTCCCGGTCAGATATTATGACCGAAATTCCACCGGAGATTTGATGAGCCGCTACACCAACGATATTGACAACATAGATGTCATGCTAAACAACTCATTAGTGTCCCTTATAAGCGGCGCGGTCACTCTTATCGGCACCTTTGTGTTTATGGTAACTACCAACATCTGGCTTACCCTCATAACTCTGATTTTTGTACCGGTTTTTATGTTTTTGGGAGGCTTTATTGCCAAAAAGAGCAGCAAATATTATTCGGGACAGCAGGCGGCCATAGGAGCGGTTAACGGATATATCGAGGAAAGCGTCACCGGAAGCAAGGTTGTCAAGGTTTTTAATCACGAAAAAATCTGCGAGGAAGAATTTGAGCTTTTAAACGATGACCTGAGGGAAAAACAGTTTAAGGCGCAGTTCTACGGCGGAATAATGGGACCGGTTATGGGTAACAGCTCTCAGGTTTGTTACGGTGTGACCATCGGAGTCGGAGGAATTCTCATGTGTTGCGGGCTTATGACCCCCGGTGCGCTGACCGTTTTTGCCGGATATTCCCGCCAATTTGCCCGGCCCATTAATGAAATTTCCATGCAGATGAGCACCATTTTTGCCGCCCTTGCGGGAGCTGAAAGGGTATTTGCGGTTATGGATGAGATTCCCGAGGTGGACGAGCGGGAGGCCGAGGCCAAAGCTCTTAAAAATGTTGAGGGAGATGTCAAATTCGAACATGTCACCTTCGGCTATGTGCCCGAAAAGACCGTGCTAAAGGACCTCTCGCTCTATGCAAAGCCGGGACAGAAGATCGCTTTTGTAGGCTCCACCGGCGCCGGTAAGACCACTATCACGAATCTGATGACCAGATTTTACGACATAAGCGAGGGACAAATTCTTATAGACGGTGTGGATATAATGGAATACAACCGTCTGAGTATTAGAAAAAAGATTTCCATGGTTCTTCAGGATACCCATCTTTTCACCGGTACGGTCAGGGAAAACATTCGTTACGGCCGGCTTGACGCCACCGATGAGGAGGTGGAGGCGGCGGCAAAGCTTGCCAGCGCCCACTCCTTCATAATGAGGCTGTCGGATGGCTACGACACGGTTATCGAGGGTGACGGGGCCAACCTCTCACAAGGTCAGCGTCAGCTTCTCAATATTGCCCGTGCCGCCGTTGCCAACACTCCCATTTTGGTGCTTGACGAGGCAACAAGCTCGGTAGACACCAGAACAGAACGGCATATTGAGCACGGTCTCGACCGTCTTATGAAGGGAAAAACAACCTTTATTATAGCTCACCGCCTCTCGACCGTTCGTCACGCCGACGCCATAATGGTGCTGGAGCAGGGTAAAATAGTCGAGCGGGGAACCCACGAACAGCTTCTTGAACAAAAGGGCAGATATTATCAGCTTTATACCGGCGCCGCCGAGCTGGACTGATAAAGACAATGATTGAAAATACCGGAGTTTCGCCTTAGAAGGTTGTCCGTATGAACAAAAAGCATAAAGCCATTAAAACCGATTCCGTTTGCTACGGGATCGGTTTTTATAACAAATCCCGCCTGATTTTCAGACGGGATTAAAAAGCTTATAGTTTTAAAAACTTTTTTATAAAGCTTGTGTCGTGTAAAGAAAAACCGCCGTACAAAAGCCCGGCGGTTTAATTTTGTTTTGAATCTAACCGAATTTGTCAAACCCCGTATTGGGATTTATTCCTCGGCAACGGTCGACTTTTTTCCAAGCACAACCTTAAGCACAAAGAGAGTGCCTATCATGAGCACAATGGCAATGGGAAGGGCAATCCAGGACTGGATGAATCCGGCAACAATGTAGGAAACGAAGGAAACGCCCGCCACAGTAAGAGCATAGGGAAGCTGGGTGGAAACGTGGTTAATATGTCGGCACTGGGCTCCGGCCGAGGACATTATGGTGGTGTCGGAAATGGGGGAGCAGTGGTCTCCGCACACAGCGCCGG
Organism: uncultured Oscillospiraceae bacterium; assembly: GCA_902388225.1. GTDB lineage: Bacteria > Bacillota > Clostridia > Oscillospirales > Acutalibacteraceae > UMGS1484. Next base: position 4,508 of record CABMOR010000025.1, read on the forward strand.
CCATACAAGCCGAAATGGCAATTACCGTAATGTTTCCGTCGGTACCGCTGAAGACGCTGAGCACGATGGGAATGAGGATTCCGAAGGTACCCCAGGAGGTTCCGGTGGCGAAGGAAAGACCCACAGCAATAAGGAAGATAATGGCCGGAAGCATCATGCGAAGTCCGCTTGCCGAACCTTCGATAAGCTGGGAAACAAAGACCTTTGCTCCGAGAGAATCGGTCATGGTTTTAAGAGTCCAGGCACAGCAGAGAATGAGAATGGCCGGAACCATAGCCTTAAATCCTTCGGGAATGGATTCCATGCACTGCTTAAAGGAGATAACCCTGCGGCAAAGATAGAATATGACCGCAAAGATTATGGCGCCGAAGGAACCGTAGGCAAGTCCCTCGCCGGCCGAGCAGTTGGAAAATGCGGTTACAAAATTGCGGTAGCCTTCTTCGCCTTCGGTGAAGAAACCGCCGGTATAAATCATGCCAAGCATGCAAAGTATGACCAGAACAACAACGGGAACAACAAGGTCGCAAACCCGCCCCTTGGGGTTGTCCACAGCCTCGGCGGATTCGATGTCGTCCTTGCCGGTGGTAAAGAGATCGCCGTTTAAGCGGGCGTTATCTTCATGCTTTTTCATGGGGCCGTAATCAAACTTGGAAACGGCCAGGAAAATCATCATTACAATGGTCAGCAGGGCATAAAAGTTATAGGGGATGGCACGGATAAAGAGCTCCATACCGTTCTTTGCTCCTGCTCCGCTGGCAAAGCCGGCGACCGCCGCTGCCCAAGAAGAAATGGGGGCGATAATGCAGATGGGAGCGGCTGTGGAGTCGATAAGATAAGCGAGCTTTGCTCGGGAAATGTTGTGCTTGTCGGTGACCGGGCGCATAACCGAACCGACAGTCAGGCAGTTGAAATAGTCATCAACGAAAATAAGCACGCCCAGAAGTATTGTACAAAGCTGGGTCCCCACACGGCTCTTGATATGTTTGGTTGTCCAGCGGCCAAAGGCGGCAGAAGCTCCGGTCTTGTTGAGCATGGCCACTATGGAACCGAGCAGTATGAGGAAGATGAGAATACCGATATTTCCGGGATCGGCAACGGTATTCATAAAGCCGGTGCGCACAACGTGAACTACGGTTCCTTCAAAATTGAAGTTGGCATACAGCAAGCCGCCCACAAGTATACCCACGAAGAGGGAAGAATACACCTCTTTGGTAATAAGGGCCAGGGCAATGGCAATCAGCGGCGGAAGCAGAGCAAGGAAGGTGGCGTAAGAGGGAATCTCGGTACGCACCGTAGCTATGGCGTCATTTACGTTCTGCTCGAAGTTTTGGTCGCTCTGAAGGTTGTCAGCATAGCTGTTGGTATAGTCGAGAGCTCCCAGAACCTCGGCGTCCTCGTCACCGCTTACGGCGCTCAAGTCATAGGCTACTGCGTCTTCGCCCTCTCCCACCGTCACCGTTCCGGCACCTTGAGCGGCACCGGTCTGTTCGGCGGCAGACACTCCCATTCCGAGGCAAAGGAACATGAGCAGCGAGAGAACAAGAACGGCCCAAGCTTTTCTAAGCTTTAACATTGTTCATTCCTCCAAAAAAATAAAGATGTAATCGTGAACCACAACCACATCTTACAGAGTTTTAGCAATTTGTGATAGCGCTCCACGGAAAGTGACAGTCCGATACATCTTTTGTATCGGCCCAACAGCCTGTCCTTCGGGGTGACAAACCGTTTCGGCGGCATTTCCTTTTACAAGAACCGAGCCCCTGCTGTTATTGCTCTCGCTACTGATAAATGTCGCACCTCTATCAAATAATGATAATAAAAATATATTCCAAAAAATTTATTTTGTCAAGATATTTTTACAAATTGAACACAATTTCTTCACATTTTGCCTTTATCCCTACCTATTGCAATAAAGAACCCCCTTCGAAAAACCGAAGGGGGTTCTTTAATAAAAGACTAATTTTTGCCTTCGCGGGTGTTGAGCAGATTGTTGAGCTCGTCCATGAAGGTGTTGATGTCGCGGAACTGACGATATACCGAGGCAAAACGCACATAGGCAACCTCGTCGATACCCTTAAGCTTGTCCATGGCAAGCTCTCCGATTTGCAGGGAAGAAACCTCTCTGTCGAGAGAGTTTTGAAGGGTTGCTTCTATCTCGTCCACCGCCTTTTCCACCGTGTCGATGGAGACGGTACGCTTTTCGCAGGCACGCAGCAGGCTGTTTATAAGTTTGTTGCGGTCGAACTGCTCACGGGATTTATCCCTTTTAACCACAATTATGGGAAGGCTCTCAACCACTTCATATGTGGTAAACCTTTTTTTGCAGGAAAGACATTCTCTCCGGCGTCTGATGCGGGCACCTTCATCGGTTGGGCGGGAATCTATAACCTTACTTTCTTCATATCCGCAAAAAGGACATCTCATGTGTTTTTACCTGCCTGTTAATATTAGTTGGTGATGGTCTTTTCGGTTTCCTTGTCGAAGATGTGGATCTTGTTGGTGTCAAGAGCCACAGTGATTTCGTCGCCCGATTTTGCAAGGGTCGAGGGATCCACACGTGCGGTGAAATTGTTGCCTTCACAGTTGAGGTAGAGGTAGGTCTCGGCGCCCATAAGCTCGGTAACCTCAACCTTTGCCTTGATTAGACCGTCGGTCATGGTCGAGGTATACATATCCTCGTCGTGAATGTGCTCGGGACGGATACCCATGATAACCGGCTTATCCTCGTAGGGGACAAGGCAGTCCTTATAGTTCTTGCTGGCCGGAAGCTTGATTTTATACTTGATGCCCTTGCGGGTTTTGGTGTCTTCCGAACCGAACTCGGCATAAAAGGATTCACCCTCTTTGCGGAGAACAGCGTCGATAAAGTTCATTTGGGGAGAACCGATAAATCCGGCGACAAATGCATTGCAGGGAATGTCATAAAGGTGCTGAGGAGTGTCAACCTGCTGAATGTAACCGTCCTTCATAACCACAATGCGGTCGGCCATGGTCATAGCCTCGGTCTGATCGTGGGTAACATAAATAAAGGTGGTCTCAAGCTTTAAATGAATTTTGGAAAGCTCGGTGCGCATCTGGGCACGAAGCTTGGCGTCCAGGTTGGAAAGGGGCTCGTCGAGGAGGAACACCTTAGGATCACGGACGATAGCACGGCCGAGAGCAACACGCTGACGCTGACCGCCCGAAAGAGCCTTGGGCTTACGGTCAAGCAGATGGGAAATGTCAAGTATACGGGCAGCCTCTTCAACTCTGCGCTTGATTTCATCCTTGGGAACCTTGCGGAGCTTAAGGCCGAAAGCCATGTTGCCGAAAACGGTCATATGGGGATAAAGAGCATAGTTCTGGAACACCATGGCGATGTCGCGGTCCTTAGGAGCAACGTCGTTTACCAGACGGTCGCCTATGTAGAGCTCGCCTTCGGAAATTTCTTCCAGACCGGCGATCATACGGAGGGTGGTGGATTTTCCGCATCCGGAAGGTCCGACCAGCACCAGAAATTCCTTATCTTTGATTTCGAGGTTAAAATCCGAAACAGCGGTAACTCCGCCGGGATACTTCTTGTAAATTCCTCTGAGTGATAAGCTTGCCATTAAATATATGCCTCCTGTTTCAAACGCCGCACCGGCAGCGTAATTTCAACGAAAAATTGATAAGATAATAATAACAGAAAATCCTTGAAAATTCAAGGTGTGTAGTTGCCTAAAATTTAAGCTTGACCTTTAGGTAATTTGTCACATAGAACAAACAACTTGCACAAAAAGAAACCGTAAATTATTGCTTTTTTAACACAATGAATATTGGACGCTGAGGGTAGATTTTAGCGCAGGTTTAACCCTGCGAAGGGTTTTCGCCGGTGCTTTTTTGCTGAAGTTTTTTCTTCTTTTTTTCGGTCAGGCAGGAGTATGCTTTCAGCCCGGCAATGCTGAGTAGAGCCGCCGCCGAAAAGATAACTGCCGCCCGTGTGTAATTTCGGTCGGCAACGGCCGAGCCACCCAGGGTCGACATAAGAAGGGCGGGTGTTCGGGCAACGGTGGATATGACCAGAAATTCGTGAAAACTTATGCGGGTCAGCCCCGCAAGATAGGTCACCACATCCTTGGGAACGCCGGGAATTAGAAAGAGAATAAAAATCAGCCGATTGAGTTTTTGCTCGCTGTTGATAAATTTGAGACTGTCAATTTTTCGGCGGCTGACAAAAAGCTCCACCGCACGAATCCCCACAAGCTTTGTGAGCAAAAAGACCACGGCCGACGCAAGTGCGGCTCCCACAAGACAAAGCAGGGTTCCTTCAACGGCTCCGTAGGCATAGCCGGCTCCGATTTGTACCGCTTCGCCGGGAATAAAGGCAATAACTATCTGAATTATCTGCAATCCCAAAAAGACCAGCTTTCCGTATACTCCGAAGGAGTTTATATAGCTTTTCAGCTCGGCGGGATCGGAAAACTTTTTAAAAAAATTCACCAACAACAGGGTTGCCGCAATCATTATACCAAAAAAGACCGCCGCCGAAATTATGGCTGCCGCCCGCTTAAGTCTGAGATTTTTTGCCTGTGAACCGACTTTTAAGCCTTCTTCGCAAGGGGGGTTGCTTTTCAAAGCCATCTTCCTTAAAAATACGGTGAAGCTCAAAGAACCCCACCGTATTGATTTTTTTGATTTACGCCTTGTTGAGCTTTTCTACCAGCTCGTCGCAGGGAATGCCGTGAACGGCGCAGGCCTGTTCCACCGTTTCGCCTCTTGCCGAGGGGCAGCCCAGGCAATGCATGCCCATTTCGATAAAGATGGGAGCGGTTTCAGGCTTTGCATCAAGTATTTCGCCTATACAGCTATCTTTTGTAAATTCCATTTTCAAGTCTCCTTTTAATGTATGGTTTTTATAAGACTGCCGTCAGTCGGATGCCATTGCGGCCTTGAACTGATCGGCGTCCATTTTTTCGTTTTCAAACAAATATTTTGCAATTTCATGAAGTTTATTCATGTGCTGGGTAAGAATGTTTTGAGCATGTGCAAATTGGGTGTCCACAATGGATTTGACCTCGGCGTCGATTTTGGAGGCGATCTCGTCGGAGTAGGTTTGAGTGGTGCCGAGATCTCTTCCGAGGAAGACCTCATCGTGATCCTTACCGTAGACCACAGGGCCGAGTTTTTCGCTCATGCCGTATTTCATAACCATTTTCTGGGCAATTTCGGTGGCCCGCTGAATGTCGTTTGAGGCGCCGGTGGTTATGTCGTCCTGAGTCAGGGTTTCTGCCACGCGTCCGCCGAGCAGAGAGCAAATCTGTTCGGTAAGCTCGGTTTTGGTGGTGTGTCCGCGGTCGTCGGCCGGGCGGTACATGGTATATCCCGCCGCCATTCCGCGGGGAATTATGGAAATCTGATGAACCTCGTCCTGAGAGGGGAGGAAGTAGGAAACGATGGCATGACCCGCTTCGTGATAACTGGTGATAAGCTTATCCTTTTCCTTCATGACACGGGATTTTTTCTCTACCCCCATAACAACCTTAATGGTGGCCTCTTCGATGTCCGCCTCGGTGATGGCCTTGGCGTTTTTACGGGCGGCAAGCAGAGCCGCTTCGTTAAGCAGGTTTTCAAGATCGGCGCCGGTAAATCCGGCGGTGGTCTGGGCGATGACCTTAAGGCTGACATCGGGACCAAGAGGCTTTCCCCTTGAATGGACCTTGAGGATTTCCTCTCTGCCCTTAACATCGGGATACCCAACCATTATCTGACGGTCAAAACGGCCCGGACGGGTAAGGGCGGGGTCGAGAATATCCGAACGGTTGGTGGCGGCGATGACAATAACACCCTCGTTGGCGCCGAATCCGTCCATTTCCACAAGCAACTGGTTTAAGGTCTGTTCTCTTTCGTCGTGGCCTCCGCCAAGTCCGGTTCCGCGCTGGCGGCCGACGGCGTCGATTTCATCAATAAACACGATGGCGGGGGAGTTTTTCTTGGCCTGGTCGAAAAGGTCGCGCACACGGGAAGCACCCACGCCCACGAACATTTCCACAAAGTCGGAGCCGGAAATTGAGAAGAAGGGAACCCCCGCTTCACCTGCAACTGCACGGGCAAGCAGGGTCTTACCGGTTCCCGGAGGGCCTACAAGCAACACTCCCTTGGGAATTCTCGCCCCGAGGTCGTTGAATTTTTTGGGATCCTTGAGATATTCAACAAGCTCGGACATTTCCTCTTTTTCTTCGTCGGCACCCGCCACATCGGCAAAGGTGGTTTTGCGCTTGTCGTCCGACTGTTTTTTGATTTTGGCCTTGCCAAAGCCCATAGCCTTGTCGTTGCCCATGCC
>CABMOR010000026.1 GCA_902388225.1 uncultured Oscillospiraceae bacterium
ATATGACGGCTTTAGGATGACTTTCATATGAATTTATACTCTTAAAGGCGGATATTTTTCCGCAATACTTCTCCCTTTTTTTATTACTGTATTTTAAAAAAAGATGCCCTCCGAGAGGAGGGCATCTTTAATAATTCGCCGGATTTCAGATTATTCAACATGAGCCTGAACATTGTCCAGCCATTCGCAGTTTATTGTCCCTGCCGGTCGCTCGTCGGTATAATAATTCAAGAGCTGAATACCGATTTTTTTAACCTTCGTAATGTCAAAATTGCCGTTGCTTGTTCCGCCGGCAACCGGAACGACAATATGATTCCATTCTCCCGCCGTAAGGTTGGCCGTTTTAAAGCCGGAGACATTAAGGTCATAAAAATTGTCGTTCCAGGAATTTGAATGGGTGTTGTCCTCGTTTATAAAATCCCTTGAAGAAAGCACGATGCGTATGTCCGATACCTCTGCCATATCGGCAGCCGCCGGAATAAAGTCAAAGGAGATATAATCCACATCTGAAAAATCGGTTATTCCGGGCATTTTATAGTATAATCCCACCCCACCGGTATTTTCGGCCGCAAGGCTGGCCGAGCCTTGGGTTTTTCTGGTGGAATCAATACTCAAATCGTCTCCGGTGTAGACATTCCAGTTTCTAACGCTGTCGCAGTTAGAAATAATGAAGGACTGACTTGTGTCAACCGGGTTAATTGGGTCGCCCGACTGACTGTAATAACATACAAAGTTATCCACATTAAATTCCACACCCTGACCGTTTGAAACATTAAACCATGTAAATCTCATGCCGGTGATTTCGCTCCAATCGGCCGAATTCACTGCTTTCGGAATGTCAGAAAGTGCAAAATCAAAATCGTTGTTCCACCCTTGATACAAACCGCTTGCGGGAATTACCAGGTTATAACCGTCCTGACCCTCAGTTATGAAATTGACCTGAAAATAATCCTGGGAACGGCTTGATGAAGCATAGTCAATTTCGCACCACATGGAAAAACGCACACGGTTATAGGAGGTTAAATCGGCCGAATAGCCGTCGGTATAATACATTAAGGCCATTGAACCCACGCTTGCGTTGTTATTCTGACAATTATCATCGTTGGTGATGCACATGCTGGTTAAGCCCCGGGAATCGTTTTCTGAGAATATTGTGGTGTTGAATCCGGTAGACCAGCCTTCGGTGGAATTGCAGTCGGTCAACCACAGTTCCCCGTTTTCCATATAAGGCGCCACAGGCGGAGCCTCATAATAGCACACAAAATTGTCAATATTAAATTCAACGCTCGCTCCGGCCGAAATATTAAACCATGTAAAACGCATACGGTTTATGTTGCTCCAGTCTGCCGTGCTCACCGCTTTCGGAATGGTTGAAATATCAAAAACAAAATCGTTGTTCCAGCCCTGTCTGAGACTGCTGGCGGGTATGTTCAGATTATAACCGTCCTGCTCTGTCCCGTTCACTTTTGTGACAAAATTGACCTGGAAATAGTCCTGAGTACGGGAGGACGTGGCATAGTCAATTTCGCACCACATGGAAAAACGAATTTTATTAAACGGCGTAACATTTGCATACTGACCCGAGCCATAGTCGAGAATTGCCATAGAACCTACACCGGCCGCCATACTTGTGCAGCCGGTAGGATTTCTCATGCACATACTTGTAAGTCCTCGGCTGTCGTTCTCTACAAATATTTCGGTTGAACCCATGGGTGTAAATCCTTCGGTAGAGTTACAGTCGGTCAGCCAAAGCTCTCCGTTTTCCATATAAGGTGCGACTCCCGACGGACCGGTGGTTTCCAGCAGACACCACCAATCAACATGCATTCGGCTGTTTCCGCTGCTGTTTAGCCCTGTCGGCGAAAGCCACGCCACACCGTTACCGGTATTTCCGCTGTCTCCCGGCGCCGAATCAAGCACCAAAAAAGTGTCGTCACTTGAATCGTATTCGGCAAGAACAATAAAATGTCCGTAGGCAACATGAGCAATTGCCGCCTTTCCCGACTGACTTATGTAATTTTTAAGCGTGCTGCTGTAAACTGTCGCCCAGGTTCCGGTGTTTGTCACCTCGAAATTATAGGTGTCTCCAAAAGCCGACTCAAGATTCGGATAAACCACCGTGCGGTCGGTTCCTCCGCTTGGAAAAGTTGAGCCGTTATAACCGTTGATGTTATGAGCCCAGGTGGCAATGTCATCAACAGCGTCGGGTATATTGCTTATTCCGCTTATATAATTTATGGCATTTACGGCAGACAGAATTCCGCAGCCTGTTCCCCCTATGGTTCCCTGTCCGTATGTCCAGCTTGCCCAGCGGCTGTCATACTGGCTGTATGCAACCGCATCGGCCCTGGCAATCGGAATGTTAATTGCAAAAAAGGTCGTCATAGATAGAAGCAAGCAAAGCATGGTTTTTAGGATTTTCCGTGTTTTCATTGTTCATCGACTCCTTCAGCAAATATTAAACCCTTTAAGGGTTGGGTATATTATAACATTCTAAATTGTAATTGTCAATAATTTCCAGTATTTTTTTCAAATAATTTCCAATATTGAAACTAAAACAAATCAGGTTTAAGATTAATATGCTGTTTTGATTAACCGATTTACTTTCGACCATATTCCATAATCAGGCCAGTACAAATAATTATAGCAAAACGGCAAAATTTAAAACAGATATTTAATACAAAAAATCGCCCCGATATTAAGTATCGGGACGATTTTTATTTTTAAAAGAAACGGTGGGTCATTTTCTTTGCCAATCCTTAACCGTCTCTGCCTCTCTGTACAGAGCAACATAACTGTCATGGCGGCTTTTTGGTATTTTGCCGTTTTTTGCCGCCTCGATAATTTTACATCCCTTTTCGCAGGTGTGGGTACAGGATGTGAATTTGCATTTTCCAACATACGGAGTAAATTCCCTGAAGGCAAACTGTAAATTCTCCTTACATATAAATCCGGTCTTTTCCATATCCACCGAGGAAAACCCGGAGGTATCGCATACATATCCGCCTCCCGGAAGCTCGAAAAGTTCAGAGTGACGGGTGGTATGCCGTCCTCTGCCCAACTTTTCACTTATTTCCCCCGTTTTAAGCCCAAGTCTCGGATCAATCAGATTTAACAGTGAGGATTTGCCCACGCCGGAATTCCCGGTAAATACATTTATTCCGCTTGAAAGCTCTGATTTTATTTGCTCTATTCCCTCGCCATTTTCACAGCATACAGAGAAAGTCTTCATTCCTGCAGATTTATAAATGCCGATTATTTCATCCGGGTCGGCAAGATCGGTTTTGTTAACCGCTATGACCGTCTCAATTTCCCTGTCCTCGGCAATGGCACACAACCGGTCTATAACCAGCATGTTAGGCTTTGGGTCGGCGGTGGATACAACTATCCAAAGCCGGTCGACATTTGCCACGGGAGGACGTTCAAGGGAGTTTTTTCGGTCAATTATTTCTTTTATAACACCTTTGCCCAAATCCATCGGTTCTACGGCTACGAAGTCGCCCACAAGAGGAGTTATTTCGTTTTTTCTAAAGACTCCCCTGGCTTTGCATTCGTATACATTTTGACCTTCCTTGGCATAGTAGAAGCCTGCGACAGCCTTGATAATTATTGCATTCATATTTATTGGCCGTCTTGGGTGTTATTATCGTTTTCCTCGGCGTAATAGGCTTCCCTTGGCAGAGTGGAATGTTCTTCGGCCTTGGCCGTGCCGCTAGAAAAATCAATGGTATACTTTCCGTAATCATATCCGTTGTATTTAAGGAAAACAGTGTATTTGCCGCTGTCAAAATTGCCCATGGCCTGCGAAATAGAAATCGATGATGTCTTGCTGTCCATGGTTGTTGGGTCGAGATTTCCGGTTTCGTATATCTGTTTTCCCTCATAGAACACCGTAATGTTAAACAATTTATTGGCGTCGTCGGGAATGTCATAGCTTATGGGAACTGCGTTGCCGCTGGAAATAACAAGATCCACGGCAGAGCCGTTGTTGACCGTCGATCCGGAAGAAACACTCTGGGAAATAACATATCCCTTGGGGTATTTACTGCTTTCTCCGTAGCTAACATTTCCGATTTTTAGTCCATCGCCCTCCACGAGGCGTTTGGCGTCAGATTCGGTCATTCCGACATAATTTGACACCATTACAAAGCTGGGAACCGGCCCTTTGCTTACATAGACAATGACCGTAACGGTGCTGTCAACTTCTTCTCCGGCAGAAGGCACCGTGCTTATTATATACCCTTCTGCCTGAGTATCGCTGTATATTTCCTTGGTTTCATATTTAAGCTTAAGAGCGTTCATATTGCTCTCGGCGCGGTCAAGCTTGTATCCAACATAGTCCTCCATAACCTGCTTTTTCCCGCCGAGACTGACTGTTACAAAAATTTCCGAGTTTCTCTTGACCATTTTTCCGGCATCGGGTGTTTGGCTCATGATCTGTCCGGCAGGATAGTCAGAGCTGTAATCCTTTGATTTAACCGTAAAGGTGAACTGGTCTTTATACTGCTCGATAACATAATTATAATCCTGACCGACAAATTTAGGGCATGAAATTTCTGTTTTATCAATTTTTGCACGGTTCAAAAGCAGCACAAGCACTATTGCAAGAGCGGCCATAAATGCTATCGCAACACCCACAAGCACCGGCACGGTTTTAGATTTCTTCTTGGAGGGAATGAGATCGACTTCCTCTTGCTCAGGTTTTTCCTTAATTTGTGTCGGTGTAATATCCGAAACATATTTTGTGGGCTCGTTATCCACAAAATATTTGTACTCGAACTGCACCGAAGGATTTCTTCTGAACGTCTCAATATCCGAAAGCATTTCGGCCGCCGAGCTATATCTTTCGGCGGGATTTTTCTGCATTGCGCGAAGGGTTATTTCCTCAAGACCTTCTGGAATTTCGGGGTTAAGGGTTGAGGGCTTTATGGGCTCGTTCTGAAGCTGCATAATGGCAACCGAAACGGCGCTGTCGGCATCAAAGGGAAGCTTTCCGGTTAACATCTCATAAAGAAGAACGCCAACCGAGTAAAGATCGGATTTAGCATCGGTGGCCTCTCCCTTGGCCTGTTCGGGGCTGATATAATGAACTGAACCAATGGCCTTGTCGGTCACCGTACGCTGCTCGCTTCTGGCAAAACGGGCAATGCCAAAATCGGTAACCTTAATGGTACCGTCCTGGAGAAGCATAATATTCTGCGGCTTTATGTCCCGGTGCACAATTCCCTTGTCGTGGGCATGCTGGAGTGCACGGAGTATCTGGGTGGCAAAATAAAGAGCGTCCTTCCAGGGGAGTACACCTTGACGTTCGATATACTCCTTGAGGGTAATTCCGTCAATATATTCTTCGACAATATACTGCACTCGGTCACCGAATCCCACGTCGTATACCTTTACGATGTTGGGATGGTCCATAACAGCAATGGCCTTTGACTCATTTTTAAAACGGCGGCGGAATTCTTCGTTTTGAAGAAGTTCCTCCTTAAGTATCTTAACAGCCACTGTTCTGTCGTCAATCTCGTCATGAGCCTTATAAACCACCGACATACCGCCGACTCCGACAATTTCTTCTATTTCATACCGTCCGTCAAGACGCTTTCCGACGAATTTATCCATTTCCCTTTTCTCCTTTCTCTCTTAGGATCACAACCACCGTTATGTTGTCTCCGCCTCCGTTTTTATTGGCAAGGTCGACAAGCTTTTGGGGGCCGTCGCAAAGAGGGGCGTCCTTTAAAATTTCGGAAATTTGTTCATCCGATACAAAATTGGTCAGTCCGTCGCTGCAAAGAAGAATGCCCTCTCCTTCTTCAATCTCTACCTCACAGTATTCCACATCAAGGTTTTCATCCACTCCGAGAGCTCTGGTGATGACATTTTTTCTCGGGTGAACCCTCGCGGCTGATTTTGAAATCTTGCCGCTTTCCACCATAGCCTGAACAACCGAATGATCTCTCGTTATTTGAACAGCCTCACGGCCGTTGAATTTATAAGCACGGCTGTCCCCGGCGTGTATAATATAAGCCATTCCGCCGAAAAGTATAGCCGACACCACCGTTGTACCCATACCCGAAAGAGTTTCATCGGATTTTGCCTTATCAAAAACCGTTATATTTGCCGCCGCAGCCGCCGATTTCATAAGATTATATACCGATTTTGGCTGCATATTTTTCCGCCAAGCAGATTTAATCTTTTCACAAAAAGTCTTAACTGCAAGAGTTGAAGCAACATTTCCGCCGTTGGCCCCTCCCATTCCGTCACAGACCACCGCCAAAACGGCGTCCTCATCAAGGCTAAAGGCCGCAAAACAATCTTGATTTGTTCTGCGGACAAATCCTTTATCGGTTTTTCCTACAAAGACCAAATATCATCACACCTTTCATAAGGTATTTAAGGGTTTTTATTTTTCCTTTCCTTTAAGCTGACCGCAGGAAGCCTCTATATCAGCTCCAAGCGTTCTTCTGACCGTTGCGTTTATTCCTTCTTTTATCAGCTTTTTCTTAAATTCCTCGGCCGCCCGGCGGGTGCCCTTGCTGTCACTGCCCTTTACGGGATTTGCCGGGATAAGATTAAGGTGGGCTATCATGCCAGAAAGCTGTTTTTTCAGACATTCGTCGGTATTATTGACCCCGTCAATTATTATATATTCAAATGAAATGCGGCGGCCGGTTTTTTGGGTATATTCCCGGCAGGCTTTCATGAGCTTTTCAACGCCCCATTTTTTGTTGACCGGCATAAGACGGTTTCTTATAGAATCAATGGGGGCATGAAGGGAAACGGAAAGGGTTATCTGCATATCAAGTTCCATGAGCTCGTATATCCTGTCCACAAGACCGCAGGTGGATAGAGAGATATGTCTCGCCCCAATGTTCAGTCCATGTGGGGAGGTAACAAGATTTAAAAACTTTACGGTATTGTCGAAGTTGTCAAGGGGCTCTCCCATTCCCATAAGCACGATGTTTGAAATTCGAATTCCCATATCCCTCTGAGCCGAAGTAATTTGAGAAAGAATTTCGGAGGGTAAAAGATTTCTCTCAAATCCCCCTTTTCCGGTGGCGCAAAAACTGCAGTTCATACGGCATCCGGCCTGGGTAGAAAGGCATTGAGAAAATCCGTGGCGGTATTCCATAACAACCGACTCGATAAGATGACCGTCGGGAAGTTCAAAAAGATACTTGACCGTTCCGTCAATTGCCGAAACATACTTTTTTCTGATTTTAAGAGAGGCTATGCAGTATTTTTCCGAAAGGACGCTTCTCAAATCCTTTGAAAGATTTGTCATCTCGTCAAAGCTCTCGGCGCCCTTCGTCAGCCACTCGTTGACCTGAACGGCACGAAAGGCCTTTAACCCGTCTTCCTTTAGGCTTTTGCAAAGCTCTTCAAAGGACATAGACTTTATATCGATTTTATCCATTTTAAACCTTTCTGAAGGCCGAAATAAAAAACCCGTCGCAGGGATTTTTGCCTGTAAAAAGAGTCAGCTCGTTTTCAGGCTCGTCGATGTTTCTTGATATTTGAGAAAAAATTTTCAAGGGTTCAAAATCCTTGTGATTTTCAAGAAATTTTGTTACTATCTCACCGTTTTCCTTAGGATTCAGGGTACAGGTCGAATATACCAAAATTCCTCTTTTTTTCAAATACATTGAACAAATATGCAATATATTATACTGGATTTGAGGAAAAATATCAAGATTTGTTTCACTTTTGTAACGTATTTCGGGCTTTTTGCGAATAATCCCAAGGCCGGAACAGGGTACATCACAGAGTATTTTGTCAAAGCTACCCAAATCAGGATTGAATTTTGTTCCGTCATTTTTCAATGCCTTTACCGAGCAAAGACCCAATCTTTTTGCGCCCTCTTCAATAAGCTTAATTTTATGTTCGTAAAGGTCGGCCGAAACAATTTCGGCACAGTCATTTGCCGTTTCGGCAAGAGTGAAGCTTTTACCCCCGGGGGCGGCGCAGGCGTCAAGCACACGTTCTCCCGCCCTTATATCAAGCGCTTCACAGCAAAGGGCGCAGGCCGCATCCTCCACATGAAAAAGTCCCTCTTTAAATTCGTCAAGTTGGGTAATTCCGCCGGTCGAGCAAAGCTCAAGCACATTTTTGCAAAGAGAATTTTGCCCCACCGTAATGCCCTTGCTTTCAAGGCGGTTTCTAAGCTCCTCAACCGAAATTTTACATGTGTTAACCTTGATTGACAAAGGAGGCTTTTTAAAACAGCTTTCAAGATAGCTTGTCGTATTCTCCCGTCCGTATGAATTTTCAAGATGAAGATATATTTCCTTTGGAACCGAATATTTAACCGACGCCTTTTGGGCAAAATCGCCCTCTGTAAAAAGTGCTTTTTCGCCCTCTCGGGATGCGCTTCTCAAAACGCCGTTTACATATCCCGAAAATCTTGCATCCTTCGTGTTTTTAATCAGCCTGACCGACTGATCCACTGCGGCGCTTTGGGGGATTTTATCCATAAAAAACATCTGATAAAGCCCCATTCTCAGGGCTGTCAAAACCGCCAATGACAGTTTTTTTATGGGGGTGTTTGAATATTTTTCTATAATATGGTCAAGAGTAATTTTCCGTTCAAGCACACCGTAAAATATCGCAGAACAAAGTCCCTTATCCCTTATATCCATGTCTGATGACGACAGGACAGTATCAATCACAATGTTTGAATAGCCCTGGTCGCTGTCCATTTTGATTAATGCCTTGAAGGCTGCCTTTCGTGGATTTTGCATAATCAGTCACGCCTTCCGTTACCGGTGAATCGAATGACATAATAAAAAAGCTGTAAAATGCTTTGAGCCAGCGCCGCAACATATGTCATGGCAGCAGCGGTCAGCATCTTTTTTGCTCCTGTATATTCATCTCTGGAAAAAAGATCGGATGAACCGATGAAATTCAAAGCTCTTCTGCTGGCGTTAAACTCAACCGGAAGGGTTACAAGCTGAAACACCGTGGCCAAAGAAAAGAGCACAAGTCCGACATAAACCAGCGCCTCAAAGGCAAAAATACATCCGATAATGCAAAGCGGAAGTCCGAAGCCTGCTCCGATATTACAAATAGGAACAATAGCCGTCCTCACCTTTATTGGAAAATAACCGCAGGCATACTGAACGGCGTGCCCTGCCTCGTGAGCGGCAATACCAACAGCAGCAATGGAGGTTGAATCATACACCCCTTCGCTCAAGAATATCGTCTTGTTTTTTGGATTGAAATTGTCGGTCATTTTACCGGAAATTTTTGCTATTGCGATGTCGGTTATCCCGTTCGCACGAAGTATCTTTTCGGCCATTTCCCGTCCGGTCACCCTTAAAGAAGTGTTTATACCGGAATATTTGTTATATCGGGATTTTACAAGCCCCTGAGCCCATAAAACAAGTATGATAGCCGGAAGCATAAAAAGAAGATACTGAAAATAATAACCGTAATAATAATATCCAAACCCCATTATTTTTCCTCCTGAGATTTAAGAACCGTTCCTTGGGGAATACTGTGTCCTCTGAGCATTTCCTCACCGGTCATTCTTCTCGAGCCCAAAAGCTGTACCTCGCAAAGCTCAAGCACCTTTTTGTCGCCGCAGGCAACCCTCAGGCTCTTTCCGGGAAGCACCGTCCCGGGCGCCGACTCGGTATTTCCCGAAATTTCGGCCGAATATATTTTTATTTTCATATCACCGGCAAAGGTATATGCCACCGGCCAGGGATTGAGTCCTCTGATCAGATTCCTTATTTGCCCGGCTGGCTTTGAAAAATCAAGGGCGGCCATTTCCTTTGAAAGCATGGGTGCATGGGTAGCACATGCTTCATCCTGCTTCTTAGGAAAAACCAGACCGCTTTCCAGCTGGTCCACCGTTTCGGTCAGAAGCTCGGCTCCAAGAGGCGCAAGACTGTCGAAAAGTTCACCGGCAGTCATTTTATCGGGAATTTCAAACTCTTTTTTGAGAAGAATATCCCCCGTATCCATTCCTTCGTCAAGAAGCATGGATGTGACTCCTGTACGCTTTTCGCCGTTTATAACCGCCCACTGCATAGGAGCGCTTCCGCGATATTTAGGGAGCAGGGAAGCGTGAATGTTTATACACCCAAAGGCCGGTATATCAAGTATTTCCTTTGGAAGAATCTTTCCGTATGCCACAACCACCGCAAGGTCGGGATTAAGCGAGCGAAGTTTATCCTCAACCTCGGGATTGTTCTTTATCTTTTCGGGTTGGAAGACATCGATGCCGTATTTAAGAGCACATTCCTTGACCGGAGGAGGGCAAAGCTTGTGTCCCCTGCCCTTTGGACGGTCGGGCTGGGCAAAAACAGCCATAATCCTGTGCCCTTTTTCAACCAGGGCTTCAAGACACGGCACGGCAAAATCCGGCGTTCCCATAAAAACGATGTTCAAAACAAGTCCCCCTTATTCTGTCACCCATTTAACCACATGCTCGGCGTAAAGTATTCCGTCAAGATGGTCTATCTCGTGGCAAAATGCCTTTGCAAGTAATTCTGTCCCCGAAATCTTTTTTCTGTTTCCGTTTCGGTCAAAATATTCAACCGTCACCTTGTTAGGACGGTGGGTTATGCCGACCTTTCCGGGGCAGGACAGGCACCCTTCCTCAGATTCCTGCATGCCACTTTGCTTGACAATAACGGGATTTACAAGTTCGATAAGCCCCTCCCCGATATCAACGACGCAAACCCTTCTTAAAATTCCCACCTGGGGTGCGGCAAGTCCCACCCCGTCGGCGGCATACATGGTCTCGGCCATATCGTC
>CABMOR010000027.1 GCA_902388225.1 uncultured Oscillospiraceae bacterium
GAGCAAAGCTCTTCCGACTCGGCCGTGTCTGGCGGAGATTAAATTAACGAGGTGATTTTATGCAGTCAAAAGAACTTATAGAAATTGCTGTAAAGGCGCTTGACAGTAAAAAAGCCAAGGACATAGAGGTCATAAACATCGAGGGACTGACCATGCTTGGAGATTACCTTGTGATTGCGTCGGGTTCTTCAAATACCCAGGTGCGGGCTCTTTCCGAGGAGGTCGAATATAAGCTTTCGGAAAAGGGCGTCGAGCCGTTGCACATCGAGGGGAGAACAACCCAGTGGTATCTTCTTGACTACGGAGATGTTATGATTCATGTTTTTCACACCGACGCAAGAAATTTTTATGCTCTTGAGCGTATGTGGTCGGACGGCGAGAAGGTTGATATTTCCGACCTTTTGACCAAGGAATAAGATTTACGATATTTTAATAAAGAGGCGAGTTTTTTGATACCTTACGATTATAAAGCGATTGAAAAAAAGTGGCAGAAAAAATGGGAAGAGGCAGGAATTTTTCATGCGGAGAACGGCTCGGATAAGCCGAAGTTCTTTGCGCTTGTGGAATTTCCCTATCCTTCGGGGCAGGGTCTTCACGTGGGTCATCCCCGTTCTTATACCGCCCTTGACATAGTGGCGAGAAAGCGCCGTAAAAACGGATACAATGTTCTTTATCCCATGGGATGGGACGCCTTTGGCCTTCCTACCGAGAACTTTGCCATTAAAAATCATATCCACCCCGAAATCGTCACCAAAAACAACATTGCCCATTTTAAGGAACAGCTTGTTTCTCTCGGCTTTTCCTTTGATTGGAGCAGGGAAATAAATACCACCGACCCCGATTATTACAAGTGGACCCAATGGATATTTTTAAAACTCTTTGAAAAAGGACTCGCCTACAAAAAGGAAATGGCGGTAAACTGGTGCACCTCCTGCAAATGTGTGCTTGCCAACGAAGAGGTTGTCAACGGCGTTTGCGAGCGTTGCGGAAGCGAGGTTGTGCACAAGGTAAAGAGCCAGTGGATGCTCAAGATAACCGAGTATGCCCAGCGCCTTATCGACGATTTGGATGAGCTTGATTTTATCGACCGTGTAAAGCTCCAGCAGAAAAACTGGATCGGCCGTTCCACCGGAGCCGAAATCAAGTTCAATACCACTGCGGGCGATCAGCTTAAAATTTACACAACCCGCCCCGACACCCTTTTCGGAGCAACATATATGGTCATCAGTCCCGAGCATCCCTTTGTGGAAAAGTGGGCCGAGAACCTTGAAAATATCGACGAAATAAGAGATTACCGTGCCGAGGCGGCCAAAAAGTCCGATTTTGAGCGCACCGAGGTTGCAAAGGAAAAAACCGGTGTGCGACTTCGCGGAGTGGAGGCCATAAACCCCGTAAACGGCAAGCAGATTCCGATTTTTGTTTCCGACTATGTTCTTATGACCTACGGTACCGGCGCAATTATGGCGGTCCCTGCCCATGATACCCGGGACTATGAATTTGCCCGTGCCTTCGACCTGCCCATTATCGAGGTTGTTGCCGGCGGAGATGTTGAAAAGGAAGCCTTTACCGACTGTGCCACAGGTAAGATGGTAAACTCGGGATTTTTGGACGGCCTGACGGTAGACGAAGCCAAAAAATCTATTATCGAATGGCTTGAAAAGGAGGGCGTTGGCGAGCCCAAGGTAAACTTTAAACTTCGCGACTGGGTTTTCTCCCGCCAGCGTTATTGGGGAGAGCCCATCCCCATTGTTCACTGTGACAAGTGCGGGTATGTGCCCCTGCCCGAAAGCGAGCTTCCCCTTAAACTGCCCGAGGTGGAGTCCTACGAGCCTACCGACAACGGCGAATCTCCCCTGGCCAAAATAGACAGCTTTGTCAACACAACCTGTCCCCGCTGCGGAGCTCCTGCCAAGAGAGAAACCGACACCATGCCCCAGTGGGCGGGTTCGTCCTGGTATTTCCTGCGTTACTGCGATCCCCACAACGACAAGGAGCTGGCTTCCAAGGAAGCCCTTGACTACTGGACTCCGGTTGACTGGTATAACGGAGGTATGGAACATACCACCCTCCATCTGCTTTACAGCCGTTTTTGGCATAAATTCCTTTATGATATCGGAGTGGTGCCGACAAAAGAGCCCTATGCCAAGCGTACAAGCCACGGTATGATTTTGGGCGAAAACGGCGAGAAGATGTCAAAGTCCCGAGGAAATGTCGTAAATCCCGACGATGTGGTAAGAGACTACGGTGCCGACACCCTTCGTCTTTACGAAATGTTCATAGGCGATTTTGAAAAGGCCGCTCCCTGGTCGACCTCGTCCATAAAGGGTTGCCGCCGTTTTGTGGAGAGGGTCTGGAATCTTCAGAACAGCCTTAATGACGAAAAGGGTAACAGTAAGGCGCTTTTAAAGCCGCTTCACAAAACAATAAAAAAGGTAACCGAGGACATCGAGGGCATGAAGTTCAACACCGCCATTGCATCCATGATGAGCCTGCTCAACGAAGTGTACAAGGTGGGAAGCCTTTCTAAGGAAGATTATAAGACGGTCATAAATCTGCTCA
This sequence comes from uncultured Oscillospiraceae bacterium, assembly GCA_902388225.1. GTDB lineage: Bacteria > Bacillota > Clostridia > Oscillospirales > Acutalibacteraceae > UMGS1484. Next base: position 2,560 of record CABMOR010000027.1, read on the forward strand.
ATCCCTTTGCTCCCCACATAACCGAGGAACTTTGGGAAATGCTGGGCTTTGAGGGATTCTGCTCCCTTGCCGACTGGCCGGAATATGACGAGAACCTTTGCACCGACAGTGAGGTTGAAATCGCCGTTCAGGTCAACGGAAAGCTCAGGGGCCGAATCACCGTGGCGGTGGATGCCGACCGGGAAACCGTCCTTGCCGCCGCAAAGTCAAGCGAAAAGGTGGCTACCGAGATTTCGGGAGCAAATATAGTTAAGGAAATTTACATTCAGGGCAAGCTTGTTAATATTGTTATAAAAAAATAATTATAAGCTATTGACAAATGGCGTCCCCTTGATGTATAATAGTTTTTGCACATAGTAGCAAATACCCCTGCCTGCGAGGCGGAGGGAGGGACATAAATGAGTCAGGTAAAAATCAAAGAGAATGAATCTTTGGAGAATGCTCTCCGTCGGTTTAAGAGACAAACTGCGCGTGACGGCGTTATTCAGGAAGTGCGCAAGAGAGAGCATTATGAGAAACCTTCGGTAAAGCGCAAGAAGAAATCCGAGGCGGCTCGTAAACGCAAATATAAATAATTCTTCAAGTGATAAGACCGTTCTTTTGGTGCGGTCTTTTTCATTGCAAATTTGTTGACAAATTTTCCGAGATTTGTTACTATTAAATTCGGAGGAGATATTATGAAAAAAATTTTATCCTTGTTTTTGGTCATCTCTGTTATGTTTAGTGCTTTTGCCTTTTCGGCCTATGCCGAAGGTGAAAGAGCTTTGGGTGACCTTGACGGCGACGGAAGCGTTTCGGTGGGCGATGCTCTTTTGACCTTACAGGCCGGAATCGGAAAGAAACCGGCTGACGACTCGATTGCCGATGTGGATACAGACGGAAAAATCGGCATGTCCGACGCATTGCTTGTTTTGCAGCGTGCAGTGGGCAAAATTGCTCTTTTTCCATGCGAAGACGGATTTGGTTATATCGCAAATTACGCAAAAACAAACGGAACCTATGACTCAGGAACATATAGCTGCACCGAACATATTACCGGCGATGTGGACTTTGTAGCCAACTATTTGAATGATAACAATGCCATTGGATTTTCTCTTTGTTTTATGAGCCAGAGAGTCATTGTTACTTTGGCAATGGACAAAACCGGATTCTGTGGATATCGGGGGGCAAGCTTCGAGGGTGATTGGTATATATCCGGCACAATAGAAAATAGGGAAGCCTTTACAAGATACACCGAACTTTCGCCCGATGAATTCAGCCATGACGCGTTGAACACTGCCCAAGTTATTAACGGACTTCACACAGATCTCATGACTCTTTTTGATATTACAAGCAAATACCTTTCCAACTATGAAAGGGTTTCGCTAAAAAATCTCGGTTTTAAAAACTTTAACTGATTGAAAAAACGCTTCGGGAAAAATGACCGAAGCGTTTTTTGTATTTTTCAATCCCAAAGCCCTTCGGGATAAAGTCCTAAGTCGGTAAGCTTTGCGATGGCGGCCGAAACCTGTGCGCTGTCTTCCTTGTAAGTTACGCCGTACCATTTGTCGTTTGTGGTCAGCACAGAAATTTTCGCATAGCCGTCCTTGATACATCTGTCGGCCGCCTCGGGAAGGAAATATTCCGCCCTTAAAGGGTCGGCGTGGCGGGTTGTCAAAAATTCCTTGAGTCCGGCGTCCAGCCGGTCGAAGAAATCGGGGGTAAAGCCCCAGAAATTCATAGACACGACCGAATTCAGGTCAAGCTCCTTTGTACTGCCGTCGTCGTTTTCGTTTTGAGCCCTTTTGCCCTTTCTCGACAGCTTTTTATGTTCGCAAACCGACCTCAGACGCCCGTTGTTGTCAATTTCGCAAACCCCTCTTGAAACGGTACCGTTGTCGGTTAAGGTGTTGCCCAGAACAAAACCCGCCATGCAGTAGTTTATGCCCTCGTGCCTTTCCGTAAGAAAATCGTAAACCAGCTTGAAGGCGGTTGGGCCGTAATAATCATCGGCATTTATAACCGCAAAAGGTTCTTTTACAACATCCTTGCAGCACCACACGGCATGACCGGTTCCCAGAGGCTTTTCCCGCCCATCAATTCCGGTATAGCCTTCGGGAAGCTTTTGGGTTGACTGAAAAACATAGTCCACCTGCATGTTTCTTGCCACATTGTCGCCTATCTCGGATTTGAAAAGCTCAAGATTTTCTTCCTTAATGACAAAAACAACCCGGTCAAATCCGGCTCTTTTGGCGTCAAAAATACTGTAATCAATAATCTTTTCTCCATGTTTTCCTATTCTTGCCAGCTGTTTAAGCCCGCCAAAGCGACTTCCCAGTCCTCCGGCCATTATTATAAGTGTTGCCTTCGCCATATTTTTTCGTCCTTTGTTTTTTCTTTATTTTATCACATGGCAGGAAAAAATCAACAGCATATTTAAAAAAGGGATTCAGTTAAAAACAGTGGATATTTTTTTGGAGCTTTGGGCGGGGGAGTAGTCCCACCGGGAAATATGCCCCGATTCTATAAAATATTTAAGGGGTTCCCGGGGATAATCGGCCTTGAAGCTGTCGATTATTATAAGCTTGACCTTCATTTTGTCGGGCAGTATGTTTTTTATGAAAACCGAAGCACGTTCTCCCGGAATAACGCCGCTTTTCGGCTCAGCAAGCCCCGCAAGATTGGGGGCAAGCTCCACAAAGCTACCATAGCTTTCAACCGTCCGTATAAGCCCGGATACGGTTTCTCCCTGGGAAAAAAAGTCGGCGTTTTGTTCCCACGTCCCGAGAAGCTCTTTGTGAGTAAGGTTGATTTTGCCGTCCGGCTCTTTGGATTTGACGGCCGCCTTTATGTGCTGTCCCACGAAAAAACGGTCGGCGGGATGAAAAATTCGGGATACGGATATACAGTCGATGGAAAGTAGAGAAATAATGCCGCAACCAATGTCGCAAAAGGCTCCGAAGGGTTCAAGATGCGTGATGCGGGCGTCGATAATATCACCTGGCACAAGAGGTTCCACATAGTTTTTCATACAAAGCTGCTGTGCTTTTCTTCGGGAAAGAATTGCCAGGGGCTGTCCGTCTTTTGTAATAATGTCGGTGACTGTAAAGCAGACCGGGTGATTAACGCGGGAAATGAGGGCAATATCCCTAACTGTGCCTTCTTTTATGCCAAGGGCGCCCTCCTCTCTGGGAATGACCCCCTTCATGGCGGGCATGTCAACATAAAGATCGTGTTTAAAATCGCAAAGGGAGGCTCTGGCTTCCAGAATTGTTTGTTTTTTTGCCGCCTCATTCAGCAGAGCGGGATTTTTGATTGTTTCGAGATTTTCGGGGCTTTCAAACATAATGCCCTCGGGGAAAAATTTGTTCATAAGCTTTCTCCAGTTCCTTTTTTGACATATATATGAATTTTAGTTTGGTTACATTCGTTAAAAAAGATATTTCCTTTTTGACGGCTTTGTGGTAGAATGAAGGTATTAAAATCCGGGAATGATTTTTTGAACATAAAAGATTTGAAAATTGAGGGCTTTGCCGCCCTTGCTCCCATGGCGGGGGTTGCCGACCGAGCCATGAGAGAAATTTGTATGGATTTTGGCGCGGCATTTTGCGTCGGAGAGCTTGCTTCGGCCAAGGGTATTGCCATGAAAGACAAAAAGTCGGCCGAGCTTCTTTACGTGGGCAAAAAGGAACGCCCCATGGCAAGTCAGCTTTTTGGGTGTGATCCCGAAGTCATGGCGGCCGCGGCCAAAACCGCCATGGAATATCGTCCTGATTTTCTCGATATAAATATGGGCTGTCCGGCTCCTAAGGTGGCCAATAACAACGGTGGAAGCGGGCTCTTAAAGGATGTTAAGCTGGCGGAAACGGTTGCCCGAGCGGTGGTTAAGGCGTCGGATGTTCCGGTTACGGCCAAAATTCGCATAGGCTGGAACAGGGAAGAACTCGTAGCCGTCGAGCTTGCAAAGCGTCTTGAACAGGCCGGAGTTTCCATGATAACCGTTCACGGCCGAACAAGGGAACAGCAATATGCCCCTCCGGTTGACCTTGACGCTATTGCTGCCGTTAAAAGGGCGGTGGAAATTCCGATTGTGGGGAACGGCGACATTTTTACCCCCGAGGATGCGGCGAGAATGTATGAATATACCGGCTGTGATATGGTTATGGTGGGCAGGGGAGCCATGGGAGCTCCGTGGATTTTTTCCCAAATAAACGCCTATCTTTCAGAGGGCAGGATTTTGCCCGACCCGCCCCTTGCCGAAAAAATGAGAATAATGCTTTGTCAGGCAAGGCTCATGTCCAAATACAAATCCCCGCACATGGCCTGCCTGCAAATGAGAAAACAGGCCGCATGGTATATAAAGGGGGTAGAGGGGGCGGCCGAGTTTAGACAGAAGGCATTTAAAATAACCGAAATTGCTGAGCTTGAACGGCTGGCCATGGAGGTCATACAAAAGGAAAAGGAGACAGACAAATGAAAAAAATATTAGTTATAGTTTCGGTTTTGGTGCTGGTGATAACCCTTGCGTCCTGCTCCACCGATACATATAATATGAGCAGTAAATCCACAAATTTTCTGCTTAAAAATGTCGTTTCTGTAACGCTTTCGGGTCCCGGAACCGAAATAGGCGGGGACAACACCGAGGTGGTGCTCGACTCCCAAAGCGGACAGCAGTTCAACGATTTTGTAAGTCTGGTTAAGGGAAAAAAGCTTGATGAGCTTCCCGAACCCCATCAGTTCGGCATGGCCCTTATAACCTATACAACCAAATATGACGAAGAAATAAAAGCCTATCCCGCAAATGACGGCTCAAATTATATTCAGCTTTATTCTTTAAATGAGCTTACCTGCAAATATCTTGAGCTTGACGGGAAGGATATGAAGACCATTGTGGATGTGTTCGAGCGTAACGGTATTATTGTTAATTATGCCTTTTAAAAAAGAAAAATGAATTTTTCGGCTTTGGTTGCACGGTTTTATGCAACTAAAGCCTATTTTTAACCCCTTATTTGTAAACAATTTTTTAAAACACTTGATTTTGTCCGAAAAGGTGCTATAATGAATTAGCACTCAAAGGAAAAGAGTGCTAAAAATGTTTATTTAATACATTTAGGAGGAATATATTATGAAAATCAAACCCTTGTCAGACCGTGTTGTAATCAAAATGGTCGAAGCCGAGGAAACCACAAAAAGCGGAATAATTCTTTCGGGTTCGGCAAAGGAAAAGCCTCAGGTGGCTGAAGTTATCGCCGTAGGCCCGGGAGGAATGGTTGACGGAAAGGAAGTCAAAATGTATGTTAAGACCGGTGATCATGTGTTGACCAGCAAATACTCCGGAACCGAAGTAAAGGTTGACGGAGAGGATTATATTATTGTCCGTCAGAACGATATTCTTGCAATTGTTGAATAATTTGAGAAAGGTTGATTTATATGGCAAAAGACATTCTTTTCGGAGAAGACGCCAGAAAGGCTCTTCAGTCGGGTGTTGACCAGCTTTCCAACACCGTTAAGGTTACCCTTGGACCCAAGGGCAGAAATGTAGTTATTGACAAAAAATACGGCGCTCCCCTTATTACAAACGACGGCGTTACCATTGCAAAAGAGGTCGAGCTTGACGATCCCTTTGAGAATATGGGAGCTCAGCTTGTTAAAGAGGTTGCCACCAAGACCAATGACGTTGCCGGCGACGGTACCACCACCGCCACCCTGCTTGCCCAGGCTCTTATCCGCGAGGGTATGAAGAATGTGGCCGCAGGCGCAAATCCCATGGACGTCAAAAAGGGAATTCAGAAGGCTGTTGACGAGACCGTCAAGGCGGTTATAAAGAACTCCAAGAAGGTTTCGGGAACCAAAGATATTGCCCGTGTGGCCAGCGTTTCGGCCGCCGATGAATATATCGGAAACCTTATCGCCGAGGCAATGGAAAAGGTAACCTCCGACGGAGTAATCACGGTTGAAGAGTCCAAGACCGCCGACACATACAGCGAGGTCGTGGAAGGTATGGAGTTCGACCGAGGATATATTTCTCCTTATATGGTCACCGATTCGGACAAGATGGTTGCCGAGCTGGATGAGCCCTATATTCTCATTACCGACAAGAAGATCAGCAACATTCAGGATATTCTGCCCCTCCTCGAGCAAATTGTAAAGGCGGGCAAGAAGCTGCTTATTATCGCCGAGGATGTTGAGGGCGAGGCTCTTTCCACCATTTTGGTCAACAAGCTCCGCGGCACCTTTACCTGCGTATGCGTTAAGGCTCCCGGCTTTGGCGACAGAAGAAAGGAAATGCTCCGCGACATCGCAATCCTCACCGGCGGAGAGGTCATCACCGAGGAGCTGGGTCTTGAGCTTAAGGATGCCACCGTTGCACAGCTGGGAACAGCCCGTCAGGTAACCGTTACCAAGGAAAACACCATTATTGTGGACGGAGCCGGAGAAAAGACCGCCATAAGCGATCGCATCGGTCAGATTCGCAATCAGATTGAGGGAACTACTTCCGATTTCGACCGTGAAAAGCTTCAGGAACGCCTTGCAAAGCTTGCAGGCGGCGTAGCCGTAATTAAGGTCGGAGCGGCCACCGAGGTTGAAATGAAGGACAAGAAACTCCGCATCGAGGATGCCCTTGCAGCCACCAAGGCGGCTGTCGAAGAGGGAATCGTTGCAGGAGGCGTCGTGGCTCTCGTGGACGCCATTCCCGCTGTTGAAGCCTTTACCGAGACCCTGGAAGGCGACGAAAAAACCGGAGCCAAGATTGTTGTCAGGGTTCTTGAGGAGCCCATGCGCCAGATTGCCGCTAACGCAGGTCTGGAGGGCTCGGTAATTGTCAACGAGGTTCGTTCTCACAAGGGAATAAACTACGGCTTTGACGCCAAGAAGGAACAGTATGTCGACCTTATGGAATCGGGTATTGTCGACCCCACCAAGGTTACCCGTTCTGCCATTCAGAATGCTTCTTCTGTTGCCGCAATGGTGCTGACCACCGAGTCGCTCATTGCCGAGAAAAAGGAAGATGCCGCGGCGGCTAATGCTGCGGCGGCAGCAGCTGCGGCAGCCGGCGGCGGAATGTATTGATAAAGGACTGAAAATGTCATAATATATCGATAAATTTTATATCGATATCACCCGTTTTGTATTAAAGTAACAGCACGGGCAAGGTTTAAAGGGAGTATCTTTATGGATATTCCCTTTTTTCATAAATTTTGGATTTTTTTGGCCTTGGGGGATTGAAAAAAGAGTGTTAATTGGGTATAATGATGATGTTAACAGATGTGAAATTAACATGAAATTGTGTTATAATGTTAATTTCATCAAAAGATGTGGAGGCTAAAATATGGAAACTTTAGAACAGTATTTTCCTCTTTTGACCCTTGCAATTGCGGTAATTGCGTTGCTTTTTGTGGCCATTACGGCCAAAAAGGTTTTCGGTTTCTCCGAAGGCAATGAACGCATGGCAAAGCTTTCGGCGTCCATTCGTTCGGGCGCAAATGCGTTTTTAAAGAGGCAATACACCGTTGTGTCGATTATTTTCCTGATAGTGGCGCTCATTCTCGGAGTGATGGCAGTTACGGGTAATCTCAGTCCCTTTGTTCCGTTCGCTTTTCTGACCGGCGGAATTTATTCGGCGCTGGCCGGATTTGTGGGAATGAAGATTGCCACTGCGTCAAATGCCAGAACCGCCAACGCCTGTCAAACTTCCCTTAACAAGGGCCTCAAGGTGGCTTTTTCGGCCGGCTCGGTCATGGGCTTTACGGTTGTGGCTTTGGGTTTGTTTGACATTTCGGTTTGGTTTGTTCTTCTCAAGTTTGTCTTTAAGCTCGGTATTGACGACATCACAAATTCCATGGTAATGTTCGGTATGGGCGCTTCATTTATGGCGTTGTTTGCCCGTGTGGGCGGTGGAATTTTCACCAAGGCCGCTGATGTGGGCGCCGACCTTGTGGGTAAGGTCGAGGCGGGTATCCCCGAAGACGACCCCAGAAACCCCGCAGTTATTGCGGACAATGTGGGAGACAATGTCGGGGACGTGGCAGGCATGGGCGCCGACCTTT
>CABMOR010000028.1 GCA_902388225.1 uncultured Oscillospiraceae bacterium
ATTTCTTTGCCTCAAGAGAGGTTTGGATATTGAAAAGACTGCTGATTAAAACCCAAAGTCCAAGGACAATGCAAATAAAGCTTACCAATTTCCCGGGATTAACAAGCATTATAATTCCAAGCACAATCAGCATTATTCCAAAGGGCATGTCATACTGGAAGGCCAGTCGGTAAGGGTCATTTGAAAAATAGCCTACAAGCTTTATGATCCCAAAAACACACAGGAGAATTCCGCAAATAACTCCTATGGCGTTGACCGAAAAGGTGGGTTTGGCAACAAGCAAAACCCCAAGAGCGGCGAGTAAAACCGAAACGGCAATATATCCGTTTTTCGCCACCTTCATGGGAATAAATGACCTTTTTTTGAATTCGTTCATAATTATGCTCCTTTCAGGATAATAAAAAACCATTTTAATATTATATTCAATAAAAACTTTTTTATATTGACAATCAAGCGGATTTGTCTTATTTTCAAACAATCGGTCAAAAATGTACGAAAAAACCGTTTCAAAAACTGAAACGGTTTAATATCAGCAGGCCTTATGTTCGCAAATAAATACTTTGATTATATCCTTGGAAAATTTTGAAATTTGGTGAAAATCATCTATATAATCCTCTTTCATTCCGCCTTTTATCCAGTCAATACAGACACCTATAAGGGTACATTTTGTGAATTTTATAATTGCCTTCATCCTATCCTCTGATATGTTAAGATTAAATGTTAAAACCTTTAAATGCTCTGTAACGGTGTATTCTAAGGTTTTTAAAAGAAAATCGTCAAATATTTCCCGGCCGAGGGACTGATAAATATGAAGCACCGCCCGTTTGTTTTCAAGGGCATATTTAAAAATTGTGTCAACACAATCCTCAAGACTGTCAAAGGTGGAATGACTTTTTATAAACTCATCGGCCTCATCGGTAATTATACTTTTAAGCAGGAAAGGGATGTCCTCGAAATAATAATAAAATGTATTTCTGCTCACCCCGCAGGAGTCGACAATGTCTTTAACGCTTATTTTACTCAGTGGCTTTTGATTTAGCAGGTTGATAAAAGCCTTTTTTATTTCTCTTTTTGTAAAATTAGCCAATACCTTCTCCTCCTATTTTCTATTTTTTCAATTATATAATATGATTTTTTGAAATTCAACCGTAAAAAAATGTAAATCATTTGGTCAGAAAAGGTCAAGAAGTTCATAAAATATTAACAAACAATTCACGGAATGGTATTGACAAGAGAGGGAATAGGTGGTAAATTATACTTACATTAGCACTCGGAGACGCGGAGTGCTAATCCGAGCGGAGGTGAATCAAATGGAACTCAGTGAAAGGAAAAAACTTGTTCTGTCAAACATTGTCGAACAGTACATTGCAACCGGCTCACCCGTCGGTTCAAAGGCTGTGTGCAGTTCTCTTGATTCGGCCTGTTCATCTGCCACCGTTCGAAACGAAATGAGCGAGCTTATTGAGCTTGGTTACCTCATTCAGCCACACACTTCGGCCGGACGCATTCCCTCAAATAAGGGCTTTAGATTCTATGTCAAAAGTCTTATGAAAAAATACAAGCTTTCCGACCAGGACAAAAAATTTATAGATGACTCGCTTCCTCAGTATATTGATAATCCGGACGATTTTATGGTCAAGGCCGGAAGGGTTCTTGCAAATATCACCCGTTGTGCCGCCGTTACAACTATTCCCATTGATAGGGACGCGACCCTTGCAAAGGCGGAGGTTATTCCCATGGGAGAGGGAACAGTGCTTATGGCCGTGCTTACCTCCTCGGGAATGATAAAAAACCGTGTTTGCCACTGTGATGTCAGCGTTACTTCGGAAGACGCCGAGCTTTTTGTCCATGTTATAAATAAAACATTTTCCGGCAAAAAGCTTTGCAATATAACTCCTGCACAGGTTCAGAATCTTGCTCCGGTTTTCGGCAGCAGAATGCTCGCTCTTTCTTCGGTTCTTAACAGCTTCTTTTTAACGGTTCAGGATTTTATTGATATTAAATACCGTTTTGAAGGGGAAACAAATCTTCTTTTCAGAGGGGATATGTCGGAGAAAAGCTTGCTTAACATTTTGGGATTTTTGAGCAAAAAAGAGTCACTTTCCCAAATACTAAAAAGGGTAGGAGAGAATACCGAGGTGCTCATAGGTGAAGAAACCGACGAGGAGGCGCTTTCATCGGCGGCGATTATTTCCTCCGGATATTCCGGAAAATCCCACATGATCGGAAAAATAGCCATTATCGGTCCAACCCGCCTTGACTATTCTCATTATATTCCCAGTATAGAATATTTTGCTTCGGCAATTGAAAAAATACTTTTAAAAAACATATAAGAGGTGTGAAATTTGAAAGAAAAGAAACAGCATGCCCAAAACGACCCTCAGCCCCAAAAGGATGAGCAGACGGTTGAAGAATCGGTAAAAGCAGAGGAAACGGCCGACAAGGTAAATGAAACCGGCGATAAAGAACAAGAGATTCAAAAGCTTGAAGACCAACTTTCCGAGCAAAAAGACCTTTATTTAAGACTTGCCGCCGAGTATGATAATTATAAAAAACGCACAAAGCGTGAAATCGAGCGCATCGGAACCGATACCCGAGCCGAGGTCATAAAAAATCTTCTTCCCGCCCTGGATAATTTTATGCGGGTAAAAACAGCCGACCAAAATTCCGATGAATTTAAAAAAGGTGTTGAAATGAGCATCAAATCCTTCACCGATGCCCTGGAAAAGCTGGGTGTTGAGGAAATTGAATGTGAGAAGGCGGTCTTCGACCCCGAAATACATTATGCCGTGGCTCAAATCGAGGACGAAAATCTCGATGACAATACGATAGCGCAGGTAATGCAAAAGGGCTATAAAATGGGGGATAAGGTAATCCGCCATGCAATGGTTTCGGTTGCAAACTGTAAATAAACAAATATGCTTTGCGTCCCTTTGGCGCGGCACAAATATATAATCAATCTGATTTGGAGGAAATAAAAATGTCAAAAATTATTGGTATCGATCTTGGTACAACAAACTCCTGCGTAGCGGTTATCGAAGGCGGAGAGCCGGTAGTTATCGCTAATGCCGAAGGCGCAAGAACCACCCCCTCGGTTGTTGCTTTTTCCAAAGACGGCGAAAGAATGGTAGGTCAGGTGGCTAAAAGGCAGGCCATTACTAATCCCGACCGCACCATCTCTTCCATCAAAAGGGATATGGGTACTTCCAGAAAGGTAAACATTGACGGAAAAGATTTTACCCCTCAGGAAATTTCGGCCATTATTCTTCAAAAGCTTAAAACCGACGCCGAAGGATATCTCGGCGATAAGGTTACAGAAGCGGTTATTACCGTTCCCGCATACTTTACCGACGCACAGCGTCAGGCTACCAAAGACGCAGGAAAAATAGCCGGTCTCGATGTTAAACGTATAATTAACGAGCCTACCGCCGCAGCTCTTGCTTACGGTATCGACAAGGAAACCGACCAAAAGGTTATGGTTTACGACCTGGGAGGCGGTACCTTCGATGTTTCCATAATCGAAATGGGCGACGGTGTTCAGGAGGTTCTCGCCACCGCAGGTAACAACAGACTGGGCGGCGACGATTTTGACAAGCGCATTATGGACTGGATGGTTGATACCTTCAAACAGCAGAACGGAATCGACCTCACCGGAGATAAAATGGCCATGCAGCGCATCAAGGAAGCTGCTGAAAAGGCAAAAATCGACCTTTCGGGCATGACCTCCACCGACATAAATCTTCCCTTTATTACTGCCGACGCAAACGGCCCCAAGCATTTTGAAGCAACCCTTAGCCGTGCCAAATTCAACGAGCTAACCGCCGACCTTGTGGAAGCAACCATGGGCCCTGTTAAGCAGGCTCTTTCCGATTCCGGACTTTCGGTTTCCCAGATAGACAAGGTGCTTCTTGTTGGTGGTTCGACCCGTATTCCCGCCGTTCAGGAGGCCATTAAGAATTTTATCGGTAAGGAACCTTTCAAGGGAATTAACCCAGATGAATGTGTTGCTGTCGGTGCTTCCATCCAGGCAGGCGTTCTTGGCGGCGATGTCAAGGGACTGCTTCTTCTGGATGTCACTCCGCTTTCCTTGGGTATCGAGACCATGGGTGGAATCAACACCAAGGTTATCGAAAGAAACTCCACAATTCCTACCAAGAAGAGTCAGATATTCTCCACCGCCGCCGACGGACAGACCTCGGTTGAGGTTCATGTTCTTCAGGGTGAGCGTGAATTTGCAAAGGATAACAAGACTCTGGGCGTTTTCCATCTTGACGGCATTGCCCCCGCACCGAGAGGAATTCCTCAAATCGAGGTCACCTTTGACATTGACGCCAACGGTATTGTAAACGTTTCGGCTCAGGACAAGGGGACCGGCAAGGAACAGCACATCACCATCACCTCCAGCACCAATATGTCCAAGGAGGATATCGACAAGGCGGTCAAAGAAGCCGAGCAGTATGCCGCGGAAGATAAAAAACGCCGCGAGGATGTTGATGTCAGGAATAATGCCGACCAGATGGTTTACCAGTGCGAAAAGACCTTGACCGAAATGGGCGACAAGCTTGAAGAGGGTGAAAAATCCGCTGTTCAGGCAAAAATTGATGAAACCAAGGAAGCTCTCAAGGGTGACGATATTGAAAAAATTAAAACCGCCTCTGAAGCTCTCCAGCAGGAAATCTATAAGATATCCGAAAAGGTCTATAAAGCCGCTCAGGAGGCCGCCGCAGCACAGCAGGGTGACGCATCCGCCGACCCCAGCGCTCCCCAGGGCAATGATTCAAACGTATATGAGGCCGATTACAAGGACGCCGACGACGATAAAAAGAACTAACCGATTTTGGAGTGAATAAACTTGGCGGATAAACGTGATTATTACGAGGTGCTGGGAGTCGACCGCAGTGCGTCGGAGGATCAGATCAAAAAAGCATACCGTCAGCAGGCAAAAAAATATCACCCGGACTTAAACCCGGGTGATAAAGCCGCTGAGGAAAAGTTTAAAGAGGTTAACGAGGCCTATGAGGTGCTGTCGGACAGCGAAAAAAAGGCCAAGTACGATCAATTCGGTCACGCAGGAGTTGACCCGAATTTCGGTGCCGGAGGCTATGGCGGAGGGGCGTATAATGTCGATTTCGGCGACTTGGGCGACATTTTCAGCAGCTTTTTCGGCGGCGGAGCCCGCACCCGAAACCCTAATGCTCCGAGAAGGGGAGAGGACGCCGGTGTAACCGTGGTCATATCCTTTGAGGAGGCGGCCTTTGGCTGTAGAAAAAACATAAATGTCACTCGAATTGAAAAGTGCGATACCTGTGGCGGAACCGGAGCTCAGGCCGGGTCACAGCCAAAAACCTGTCCAAGCTGTCACGGTACCGGACAAATTAATGTCAGCCAGCGCACCCCCTTCGGAGTCATGCAGTCCCAAAGAGTGTGCGATCATTGCCGCGGAACAGGTAAAATAATTGAAAATCCCTGCCGTTCATGCGGAGGAAAGGGCAAGGTTCGCCGCACAAAAAGTGAGCAAATCAACATTCCTGCAGGTATTGACGACGGACAAACCTTTGTGCTGCGCGGAGGCGGTCATGCCGGTGATAACGGCGGGCCCTCGGGTGACCTTCGCATAACAGTTTCGGTCAGACCTCATCCCATTTTCGAGAGAAGAGGCTTTGATGTTTGGTGTGAATTCCCCATAACCTTTACTCAGGCGGCTCTCGGCGACGAGCTTACCGTTCCCACGCTTGACGGAAATGTTCGGTACAGTATTCCCGAAGGTACTCAGCCCGGAGATGTTTTCAAACTCAGAGGAAAGGGAATAACACGAATAAATTCTTCCGTCAGGGGAGACCAGTATGTTAGGGTTGTTCTCGAAGTACCAAAAAATCTTAATGCCAAACAAAAGGCCGTGCTCAAGGAATTCGGTGCGACACTTTCGGACGACAACTATAAAAAACGTAAGTCCTTTTTCGGGAAATTTAAAAAATAAATTTTTGGGAGGAAAATTCGGTTTTCCTCCTTTTTTGTGTCCGTTTTTTTGTATTTAGCTTTTTTACGGCATTTACAAGGGCAGTAATATATGGTAAAATAATGTTAAATCAAAAGAAAGGTAATAAGTCTTATGGAGCTTTATATTATAATCGGTTTTGCTGTTGTTATAATCCTGCTTGAAACCGTCATTCTTATTAAAAATTTCAAAAAGGACAGCAAAGACAAAGACTGGGAAGAAAAATCCCGTCACATAGAAAAATATATTGGGGACGAATTTTCAAGAAACCGCAGGGAAACTTCCGACAGTCTCAAGGAAATGAATCAGTTAATTAGAGAAATTCAACAGATGAATGTTCGTCAAAGCGATAAATTAAATAATGTTTTGACAGAAAATGTTACAAAATTGCAGGAAAGTAATGAAAAAAAGCTTGAACAAATGCGGCTTACGGTGGACGAAAAGCTGACCGATACCCTTTCAAAACGCCTTGACAGCAGTTTTAAGGTTGTGGGGGAACAGCTTAAGAGCGTTCATGAATCTTTAGGTGAAATGCACAAGCTTGCCGGAAGCGTCGGAGACCTTCAGCGTGTTCTCACAAATGTAAAATCCAGAGGAACGTGGGCAGAGGTTCAGCTTGGAAACATTCTCGAGCAAACCCTGACCAAGGAGCAGTATGAATGTAATGTGTCAACCAAAAACGATACCAAGAGGGTGGAATTTGCCGTAAAAATTCCCTCAAGGGATGATGACCGTGAGTTTGTTTGGCTTCCCATTGACTCAAAATTTCCTCAGGAAGATTATATCAGAATTTGCGACGCTGCCGAAAATGCCGACAAGGCGGCCATGGACATGGCGGTAAAGGCTCTCGAACAAACGGTAAAAAATCAGGCTAAAACCATTGCCGAACTTTATATTGACGTTCCAAATACCACCGATTTTGCCATAATGTTCCTTGCAACCGAGGGGCTTTACGCCGAGGTGCTTCGCCGTCCGGGACTTTGCGAGGAAATACAGAACAAATACCGTGTAATGATTTGCGGACCGACAACCATAACAGCCTTCTTGAACACCCTCCGTGTCGGTTTCAGAACCATTGCACTTGACAAAAAAGCGGCAGAGGTTTGGAAGGTGCTTGGCGCCGTTAGAACTCAGTATGATAAATTTGAACTTCTGCTTGCCAAGACCAAGAAAAAAATCGACGAAGCCGGTTCGACCATCGAGGATGCGCAAAAACGCAACAGCATTATTCAGAAAAATCTTAAATCGGTCGAGCTTATAGATTCGGCCAGGGCCGACGATATACTCGGAATTTCCGAATAAAACAAGACCCTTTCCGTTAAAGCGGAAAGGGTTTTATTTATCAGTTTCCCGATTCAATGCTTATTTCATTGAACAGTTTTAGAATATCGTCAACACAGGCCTTTTGTTTTTCTTCTCCCTTAATGTCAAGAACACAATTACCTTCATGCATCATAATGAGTCGGGAGCCGTATTCAATGGCAAACCGGAGATTATGGGTAACCATCATGGTTGTAATGCCGGATTTCCTGATGAATTTATCGGTCAGCTTCATTATTATTTCAGATGATTTAGGGTCGAGAGCCGCCGTGTGCTCATCTAAAAGCAGCAGCTTCGGCTTTTGGAGAGACGCCATCGAGAATGAGCATATCAATTTTGGTAATATTGGCGATGACAAGGGCAAGAGCCTGCCTCTGACCGCCGCTGAGGTTTCCCACCGGAATGTTCATGCGGTTTTCAAGCCCCAGCTCACATTCTTCAAGAAGGGTTCGGTAATAATCATAACGCCTTTTGTTAAGAGCAGGGAGGAGGCTGTATGCCTTATTTTTGTTGTCGGCAAGAGACATGTTCTCAAGTATGGTCAGTCCGTCACAGGTTCCAAACTTTGGGTCCTGAAACACCCTACCGAGAAACTTTGCTCTTCTGAATTCAGGCAATTTGGTAATATCTTTACCTTCAAATTCCACATTTCCGGAATCGGGAAAGAGGGAACCGCAAATGAGGTTCAGCATGGTGGTTTTTCCGCTTCCGTTGGAACCGATTACCGATACAAATTCACCTTTGTCAACCCTTAAATTGAATTTATCAAAAAGGGTGGTCTCGTCAACCGTGCCTTTGTTAAAAACTGTGGTAATATCATTTAACCTCAACACGGTCGTTCCCTCCTTTTTTGCTGATTTTTCCACTCAAAACAAGAGCAATGGTGAAAATCAAGGCCATAATAAGCTTGTTATAAGCGCTTGGAACTCCAAGCTTTTGAGCAACGGTCAGACAGGCCTGATAAATTATTGCACCCAAAATAACCTTTGTGGTGGGCTTTAAAAATTTAACTTCCTTAAAAAGTGACAGTCCGATAATAAGTGACGCAAGACCGATAACAATGGTGCCTATTCCCATACTTTGGCTTACATTTCCGCTTATGTGGGTATAGAGGGCGCCGGAAACTGCCGCAAGTCCGTTTCCAACCGAAAGACCGATAACCTTGCTCCTTCCGGGATCCTTGGCAAGCATTTTTACAAACTGCTGGTTGTTTCCCGACGCTCTGAGCAAAAGTCCGTTTTTAGTTTTAAGATAAAAATCAAGAAGAAGCTTGCACAAAACCGTTATTAAAAGAAAAATAACAAGGTCCCGAACGGCTATTCCGTTAACTTTTGAGGGGATAAGGTTGCCGAAAAAATGGTCGTGAAGGGTTTTTACAGTTCGGCCGAAGGAAATCGACGAGCTTGCCTGACCGGTAAAGTCGCCCGTAATACCCGCAGATGTAGCAATAAGGTTGACGGTTATAAGAACTGTGGAAACAAGAATTCCGCAAAGAAGTGGCCTTATTTTGAGCTTGACATTGAGTATTCCGGTGATAAATCCGAAGAAACAGCCCACCGCAAAGGCTCCTATGAGTCCGAGCCAAGGATTTATGCCGTGATAACAGCAAAGCCCAAAGGTTACCGCTCCCGAAAGAAAGGTTCCCTCAACAGTCAAATCGGGAAAATCGAGAATGTGATAGGATATGTAATATCCCATTGCAATGAGCGAAAACACCAGCCCGCTTGAAATAAAAACCTCTGCTGAGCTTAAAATCGACAACATTATTGCTTCTCCTTAAAAATCAGTTGCTCTTAACGGTCTGAGCGTTTGTATAATCGGCGGGGAGGGTCATTCCCAAAACTTCAAGAACATCGCTGTTGATAACAGGGGTTGCATCGGTAATGGTCTTTACCGGCATTTTGGTAATATCCGAGCCGCCCAACACATCAATTCCCATCTGACCGGTTACCTTTCCGAGAGCAACATAGTCAATGGAAACAGATGCAAGACAGCCGTTTTTGACCTGCTCTTCTTCCGAGCCGTAGACCGGAATGTTATATTTGTCTGCTGCAGATAGAACAACCGAAAGATTGTTTACAACATTGTTGTCGGTAAAATTGTTTATGCAGTCAACCTTGGATGCAAGCTCTTCGGCAGCCGAAGGAATATCGGAGGCATTCTGAACTGCAGAGGCTATGACTTCGATTCCCTTATTGTCGCATACTTCCTTGAATCTTGCGAGATTGGCAATGGAATTGTCTTCCGAAGAGGTGTAGAGAATACCGATTTTTTTGACATTGGGCTGCATGGCCGTTATCATGTTGACCTGAGCCTCGAGATCGAGCACATCAGAGGTTCCGGTGCATTTATCTCCCGGTTTTTCCTCGGATTCCACGAGCTTGGCGACAACGGGATCGCTTACGGCACAAAATATAACAGGAATGTCGGTGTCGTCGGTGGCGCTGTATGCAGCCTTGGCGGCGGGGGTGGCAATGGCAAATATCATGTCAACATTATTAGACACCATGTTTTTGGCAAAGCTTGCACAGTCGGAGTCGGCAGATGCGCTTGAACCGGTCTGATAATCTATTTCAAAATTAAGACCTGAGGCGTCGAGCGCTTCTTTAATTCCCTGATAACAGTTGTCAAGGGAAGGGTGGCTCATATACTGGATAATTCCGATTTTAAGAGACTTTCCGTTATTTGAATCGGAAGAATCGGTTTTTGAGTCCGAGCAGGCAGTCATAGCGGCTATCATCATTACAAAGGAAAGAACAAGTGCGATTATTTTAAATGTTTTTTTCATTTTTAATTCCTCTTTTAAATTTAGTATATAAAAAAATTGCATTTAAAAGGAAATACGCCATCGCTTTGATAATCTTTTCATAAAATCACTCCTTAAAAAATAAAAACCCATCCCAAAATCAAAAATAATGGGACAGGATAATTACCTGCGGTACCACCCAATTTCGCAAATTAAATTGCGCTCTCTAACGTACTGCATACGTCTGCGATGTAACGGT